>CAYRLT010000405.1:0-14845 GCA_964425095.1 uncultured Luteolibacter sp. | reverse complement strand
GAACTTGCCATCATTGACCTTGGCCAATGACGAGCCAAACAGGCACGCTCCACTCTGGATCGACCAGACGGCGGCCGACTCGCTGTTCACATCCGCCGCATCGCTCTGGCTCACGGCATACAATGCTGCGGGGTCGGTCTTCGTGAACGAGAATTGGTCAAATTTCCCGCCGTTCGAGCCGTCATAGCCAACAAGCCCCGCATGGGTGATGCTTGGATTGCCGTTCACCCAGGAATAAGAATCCCTCAACTCCCCATTGAAGTAATAGGAAACGGACCAATCTGGCCGGGTGGTATCCAAGCGGATCGTGTAGTAGCCAGTTCCGAGCTTACCCAGATTGGCGGAATTTTTCGGCCAGATCTCCCCGACGGTGAGCAAGGTGCCGAAATAAGGCGGGGAAAACGCACTCCAGATGGGATTGGGATTTCCGGAGAAGGTGATTCCGCCCCAACCGCTCGCCCCCGTAAAGGTGATGTGTGCATTGAGTTCGTAGATGTTTCCACTGGTGATAGTGACGGGAAGGGTATTCTGGAAACTGCCGGAAAACCCGCCGTCTGCCCGTAGGTTCGGGTACTCATAGTTTCCCCAAATACCACCGCCGATGGTGGTCGTTTGTCCATTCAATGATGCCGACGCATTTCCGGAAAAAGAATCGCCATGAATCACCAAAGCCCCGCCCCCTGTTTCATACGTGGTGACCGGCGAGGAGTGCAACATACGGGTTGTTGCCAGCAGGATGACCAATGACACCGGAACGACTTCGATTCGGACACGATTCAACCATCCGCTCTTCCCCCCGCAGGGGCAGCGTCGCCGCTGGTTGCCACGGACTAAGAGGGCACTTGAGGGGCAGTGTGAAAAGTCGAGGAAAGGGCGGCTTGAGATCTCCACAGAAAACTTGGCAATGCTGTATTTCGGAAACACGTTATGATGACGTTAACATTTTTCGAGACACTAATGAGTTGCAAGCGAAATATTCAGACTTCTTGGTGGCGGGAGCCACAAGACCGCCGAGGCAAGGAGAGAAGGTAATCGGTCCCTGATACCGTCCGAAACTCCAAGACCCTTGCTACAACCACTTGCTTCTCGCCGGGCGAGGTGATGACAACACTTCGGTCCTGCCAAGGATTCGCCATCCGACAGATTCCTCCGGCCGTGCTTTGAATTCGCACGAATCCAACGTTGCCCCCTTCGTCAATGTCCGCAGAAACAAGAAAACCGCCCTCCGTGCGCAACTGGTCAAACGTGGCGGAGATTCCCGACGGGAGCGAATATCCGACATGGATGATGCCATTGATGGTTTGAAGCAGCATCTCGTTGACCGTTTGGACGGCGGCGAAATTCCCCTCCAGCGTGAACGGGCGGTACTTGTAAACCGAATAGCCGAGGTTTTTGAAATCGCCGTTGAGATGAAATCCATTGGGCGAGACAAATCCGTCGAGATAGCGTTCGAGCATTGAAATGGCGGCGCTACCGCGACCTACTCGAGCGCAAAGTCCCGCATACCAGGAAAAGCTGTAGCCCACCCATTCGCCAGTGCCCAGCAGGTCGATCTGGTGAAGCGTGTCGGCGATGACCTCGCCTTCCCGCTTTCCGTTGGAGGGATGGAGCAGGTTGAGCGGATAGATGCCCATCAGGTGAGCATGATGGCGATGCGAGCGGTCAAGAGGCATGCCGGGGGCGATGCCGAGCACTTCGCCACGGATCAAGCCATCGGGCGAAGGGACATGGACCAAAGCGGGAGAGCCCAGCGCTTTGGCATGCCGCTTCCACTTTCCGCTCTCGCCCTTCCGGCCCAGTGCCGCACTCATCTCCTCAAGGTCCTTGAAGAGTTTGAGCATGAGGTAGTGGTCGTAGTTGGAGTTGGAGGCCACATACGATTGCGGAGTGTTGTCATGAATTTCCGCCGAGCTCGACATCGGGAGAACGAGGCGGCCTGTTTGCGGATCGGGCTTGAGCCAATGAAGAAGAAACTCCGCTTGTGCCAGGCAGTAGGGGTATGCCCGTTCGCGCAGAAACTTTTCATCACCCGTGTATTTCCAATGCCGGTGATACATCTCCGCCACCCAGGAACCATTGGTAAGACTGAACGAATAGGGCGCCCATCCGCTGATCACCTCGCCAGCGAGCGACATCGCACCGGGAACGAACGCGCCCGGTGCCTTGAAGAAACGCGCCGCCAACTCACGGTGCTTGGGCAGCACTTTCCACATGTGTTCGAGAAACGCCAAGCCCTCGTCGATCCGGTTGTTGGAGAGGTAAGAGATGTAAGAGAACTGCGTGTTGAGGTTGTGGTGGTAGTCTCCCCTCCACGGCGGAAGAGTCCCCTCGTCTGCCGTCCATACACCCTGTAGCGGCATCGGCGGCGAACCCATGCGGGAACAGCTTCCAAGAAAATACTGTCCGAGTTGGTAGTGGTGGTTGATGGCTTCGTGGGAGATTCGGGCCTGCGATTTCGACCAGAATTTCTTCCACCAACGAACGCTCCCACGCCGAATGCCAACGTAACCTTTTTCGGTGCAATCCTCGACAGCCCGGCAAGCCTCATCGCTCATGGAGGCAGCCCCCCCCAGCCCGCTTACGTAGGTGAGAAGTTCGATGGCCTTGCCATTCTTTCTGCAACTCGAAGCGGTGACTGTAGCCATCCCGCCGACAACTTCTTGCACGCAGAATTTGGTTTTTCCACGACGCCCATGCGATGCGGCTGGATATCCAAGCGCTCGTAGGCTGTTGGCGGGCACGGTCTCGCCAGCGCTTTTGTGATAATCAGGGAATTCGAGCCGGTGCTCCAGTTTCACACCCGTGGCACGTAGCGCGAGTAGCGGCTTGGCTGCATCACAGACGATCGAGACGCTGCCCCTGCGAGAGTGAAGAACTGCCTCACCCGTGGAAATGTCGAGTTCGGCCCCGGTCCATGCATCGTTCTTCGGTAGCGAGAGAATGAGCCTGCAGGCGCGAATTTTTGTTGGCCAAGGATCATACGCTGGGGCCTCAAATTCATCAACGAGCTGTTTCCATTTCTTCGTGCGAATCAATCGGAGCATCCGATCAAAATTCCAGTCCTTCCGCTCGTAGGCCGAAGGGGTCCTTTCGTCCCAGAGCATTGCCTGGTCGAGCGAGATGACGATTTCACGGGTGTCGCCCCAGATGATGGCGCCGATCAGGCCGTTGCCGAGGGGGACGCCCTCGTCCCAAGTCCGGATGGGGATGGTGAAATGCAGTTTATCGATAGCGGGTCGTGCGACAGGCATGGGGAATCTCTAGCAAACGATGAATCTTGGATCAGCGCGTCATTTTCAAGCGCAAGAATCGGGTGGGACGGGACGAAGGGACCACCGGATCCGTGTAGATGACGTTGGCACTAGGTGTGCCAGGATTGACCGACACGTCTTCCCAGTTTCCAAGAAGGCTATCGGAGGCTTGCACGGTGTAGTCCACGTCGGTCCTCACACGCTGAAAGGTCAATGCGAGAGAATTGGGCGCGATGGAAGCCGGGTAGATGGCGATCTCGTTGTAGACGGCGGTGCCGCTGCCTCCGCTGGGGTCGGAGAAGTCAAACCTCAGGGCATTGACTCCAGTGGCGATGGCGGCACCTGGCGCGGCATTCCGGATCGAGGCGCGGCGTGAATCCCAGACATTGTTTCCTGCTGGGTTGGCGTGATCCACCGAGGCGAGGAAGGACCAAGTGCTCCCATTGTTGGTCGATGTGTAAACAGAGTACCTTTGTCCGGTCCGGGTGTTTTGGTATCCTGTGAACGATTCGATTTCGGCGATGTTATAGGTGCCGTTGAGCGTGAACTTAAGCTGCGAACCGTTGGTAAAAACCGTCGAGTGGGTCGTGTTTTCGAGGTTGCCAGCGTTGCTGACCATCAACCCATCGTTGATGTTTTTGATCTGACTGCCAAAAGCCAGCCCTCCCGCCACCTGCGTGACGGTTGCAGTCTGCGCGAGGTTAACTGCCTGGAGGGGAGCTTCACCCCATGCAGCGGCGAGAATGCCATGCGTGGCGACGTTGCCGGCGGGCAGGGACACAATGGTGGTTGCCTGGCGAAGTGCCGAGGAGTTCAACGCAGTGCCCAGAAGCGGCAAAGGCGATGCTGGTTGCTCTGGCTGATAGGCGATCAATGACAGGTTGCTGAAACTGCCCGTGCCGGTGCCGTAGGCCACAAGACCGACCCCTTGGATGACGGGATTGCCGGCAGACCAAGTGATGGTATTGCCCTTTTGCACGTCATTAAAAAAGTAGCTCATCTTCCAATTGTTGTTTCCACCAGTCGTATCAAGTCGGATTCGATAGGCGCCACTGCCGTTTGCTCCAACATAGCCCGCCCCGCCGGGCCAAGCTTCGTCCGCGGTCAGCATCGTGCCGACACCACCGCCGCCAAAGGCACCCCAAATCGGGTTGCCCAAGGGTTTGTAGCAAAGTCCGCCCCATGAAGTGGCGGGGTTGTTTACGGTAATAGTGGCCTGTAGGTCATAAATGTAGCCGTTCTGCGGCGTCCATCCGGAAAGGGGCCCAAGAAAATTTTGCGCCACCCCATTGGCAACGCCATCCAACCAGAAAGTTCCGTCCGCCTTCAAATTCTCGTAGGGATATGATTCCCAAACAGGACTGCTGGCACCGGTCGTGCATTGGGTTGGTACCTGGCCGTTCAACGTTGCGTCGGAGGGGCCATCGAACGCTTCGGCGAAGATCGTCTGCGCAGCGGAGACAGGCGGAGGAAAAAGCCCTGCCCCCAGCGGGTTGCCGCCGAGCGCGTATTCCGCGAGGTTGGTCAAGCCGTCATCGTCCGCGTCCGAGGTGGGTGTGCTGGAACGAGAGCCCCACGTGAAACCCGCCACCCACGCATCGTAGCCATCGGGGGCATAGTAAACACCGAGGTTGACCGCGACATGGCGCTCCGAGTTGGAAGAGCTGTATGAGCCCGACCCACGGGGATTGTTGAGAAGCTCGCTGGCCGAGGTGCTTGGATTCCACCATGCCATGGTGGTCGAGCCGCCTCCATCCATGTTGATTCCGTCCCATGCTCCGAACCATTTCAAGAAGGATCCTAGCTCCTGAGTCGTGACCCCGCCCGAGGAGGGTTGACGTCCATCGACGGTCAGGAAGTAAACGTAACGCCCATCCTGCGAGACGCCGATCCCAGTGCGAGGATGCTGGCCGGTATCCCCAGCGACCGTGTTGCCTGCAAGCAGAATATGGAGATGCCAAGCGCCTTCCACTGCGGACTGGAGATCGTCGGGATCCTCTCCCCCAGCAAAGGAATTCGGCTCGATCCAAGCGACTCCCGTCTTGCCGACCAGAAACGCCGGAGTGCCGTGGCCGGGCGAAACCAACGCCCCCTCTGACATCGCCAAGCCGGTGACCTCTGCTGCTTTCGATGTGTTCCAATCACCACTAACAAAGGTGCTCCATGTGTTCGCATTGATGGCCGCCACCAACTGCATGCCGCCCGTGTGGGATTGGGTGATGAACTGACGCGTCGTTTGCGTTGTGGTTTCAAGAGCCCCGCTCTGGGGACTCGCGTAAAACCTGAGCCCCGGTGTGGTGGTGTCGATCTTCAGGCAATTCATTCGCAGGGTCCGCGGGCTACTGGTTGTAACTAAGGCCCGCTTGATGCCGGGATATGAACCAAGAGCCACCGCCGTGCTCCAGTCGTAGGAACCCGTTTGCGCGAGACCCGTATGCATTAGCACTAAGGAAACGGCCGCGACCAAAATTTGAATCGGACGATTTTTGCTTTGCGAATTCATTGGGAAAACTGCAAGGAGGGCGATTGTCTACAAGGTATCGAGAGTCACATTTTGATAGATATAGATGCACCCGAGTGCATCGGCTACGCTGACGGCCACGCGGCTTGCATCGGGCGAGACGGCGATGCCGATCGGCTGCGTGCTACTGAAAACCGGTCCCTTGGCGGGCTTGAAAAAGAGGCGCCCCACCTCGCGCAGACCGGTTTCATCGTCGTAGTGGAAGACGTGCCCGAGGTCGTTCGGATCACCGGAGACACCGAAGGCATGACCATTGCCTACGGCGATCTGATGCACCGGGCCGTGAACCCCGACCGCGCCGAGCGCGAAGGTGTTTCCCGTTTTGGCATGAAACAAAGCGACACATCCGTCCTCAGTGCCGATGATCCATGAATCGCTCCCCCACGGTGCCCATGCGGAAATACCGCTCTTGTATTGCCGGCCTTGGCGCGAGGGTGGTCGTGCATCTTTGAGAACCGGCGGCATCACGGCCTTCGGAGTAAAAAGGTGATCCGTTTTTTCGTAGGTTTGAAATTCAGACTCAGCACCGGCGCGGTGATTTCCTGATGGCAAAGCAAAGACCAATTCGTTTGGAGAGATCCATTCGAGGTTCAGCACTCGCGAGGCTTCTCCGCGTCCGAAATGGTCCCAAAGCCGAATGGCATGGGTTTCCTCCGCGCGGACTCGTGAGCATCCCTGGTGTTCCAGAAACTCTCCGTATTCATCCATCTCGCGGAGCAAAGTGGCATAGGGTGCGGCGGCCTGATCGAAGTCATCCGCGGGATAAGCCTCCCTGCCATCGGCGTAGAGAATGTAAGCGTTGACGTCACGCACCCGCTCGCCGCGAAGAAATGGGCCATCCCCATTTCGTCGCTGCAAGGCCCGCGTGTTCACGGCGAGGATTCCGGGCATGTCTTCGCCGTGGTTTGTATCGGCGATATGCAGGACATCATCGGCATCCATGTGCATCTCGCTGATGCAGGAGGTGACGCGCTCGGGGATGCCGAGCATGCCGACATACTCGGGTTCCCCGCCACCCATGATGTCCCAGCGATGGAGGTGCGCCACCGACCCTGCGGCGACGTTGATCGGGCACATGGTGGCCTGCCAGAGGATGCCCTTGGAATCAAAAGCCAGGCCCTTCTGCGACATCCAGGGGGCGTTGGCGATAAAGGAGGCGGGCCGGAAATCTCCCAAGCGCTCGACCCTCAGGGTGGCCGGATCGAAGGCGTAAAGCCAGTCGCTGAAGTGAAAGCTCAACAGCAGACGTCCGTCCGGCATGGCGGCGTGGTGGGCGAAGAGCAGGTGCGCCTGCCAGAGCGGGTTCGGCTCAGGTTCGGAGGCAAACACCCCGAGGTCCGTGATGCGGCAGTCATCCACATTGATGTGAAAAACATGGCCGGAGCGCGAGGCAGTGAGCAGGTTACCGAGTGGATCCTTGATTACGGCATATGAACCGAACTCCGTGATCTGGCCGAAGTCCCGCACCTTGCGGCTTTCCAGATCGAGCCGGTAAAGATGCCCACGCAGAAAGGTGGTGAACCAGAGCGCATGGTTTTTGGCATCATAGGCCGCACCGTAGATGCTATCGCGAGCGACCGGAACACCAAGATCGATGCAGGTGCGCGTTGCCGGATCCCACACTAGGACATGCGAGCCAGGGAAGCCCTCCCATTGGTGCGTGTAGTGCTGCTCAAAGAGCCAAAAGGGATGCTCCACACTCCGCGACGTCGTGTGCGTCGTCATGATCACCTTGCCGTCGCGGATCGGCGCGATCGACGTGTGGATCTTGCTTGGCGGGATCATCCGGGGATCGGCCATCGTTTCGCGGCCGCCGTCGAAGCAAAGCTCAAGCGCGCCGGTGCGGCGGTCGTATTCGTAAAGCTGAACATCGACGGCATTGCCGAGCTCGCCGCAGAGGGCGGCGTACATGGTTTCGTCATGGCCGAAGCCGAAGTCCCAGATGGCGTTGTGTTTTGAGGCTACCGGAAAGTTCGAGAAACGGACGGCCTCTTGCGGCAGGAGTTCGAAAAAGCCCTCAGGCATCGTGGCACAGCGGAAAGCCTCGATGCCTTGGTCGATCGTGATGTTCATACAGTGGAATTCGCCTTCAGTGGTAAAACGGAGATGTCGCGCCGTAAGGGAACGGAGGCTTCATGTGATCGACATGCCCATCGAGAAATAGCACATTCGCGCCTCCCGAATGGCGCAATTCCCATTGGAAGCTCGCGCTCTTGCTGTCGGTGTTGCGTGCCTGATCGTCGATAAGAAACAAGTCCCCACGGCCGTTAGATGGCCCATCGCCGGCCACACAGATTCTGTTGGGGGATGAGAAAGCAATCATCTTCTTCCTCGGGCCATTGCGTGAATCACCGAGATGAATGTTGAATGCATAGCTAGGCCAGCCGTCGCGTCTAGTCTTGTCGTCGGCGGGACAGACCGAAACAACTTCGGGCTCTCCTTTGAGCATGCTCCACCATCCGGGGACGTTGATGTAAGGCCCAATTTCAGTGACAGCACTCATGCCATAATCCCATGTGTAAGGAAGGCTGCCATTATTGTCCGCAACGAAAGATTGGTAGCCGGTGCCGATCTGGCGGAGGTTGCCCGCACACTTGGCTGACGTGGCTGAAGCTTTAAGGCGTTTCGCAACCCCGAACGTCAATGCGAACAGAACCGCGATGACTACGATCACCGTCAGCATTTCGACCAACGTGAACGCTCTGCGTGAGACAAAATCCCCCAAGCCTACTCTTTGTTGTTTGATTCTCATCATGGCATCAAGCTTCTGTAAGTGAAATCTCGCGCAATTGACCAACTAGAAATCCGTGGTGACCGTAGTATCCCTTGGCGTCAGGAGCCTCCCAAGGAAAACCCGAAAGGCGGATTGGCTTGTCCCAATTCCATTCCCGCGGCTCGATGGATTCGGCTGCGACAAGAGTGCCATCAACCAAGATCGTCGCTTGCTCACCGGACACACTAAGAGCAATATTGTACCATTGCTCGGGCTTGAGCCGTACCGACGAACGAAGCAGCTTCACATCACCGGTGAGGAAACCGAATTCCACATGGCCTTCGGGGGTGACCAGTGCAAACCAGTCATGGCGGACTCCGCCAAAGTAGCCTCCTTCGGAAGGAACCGAGCTGTAACGCAAATCGAGATTGTACAGAAATCCCTTGGTCGCGGCGGGCATTCCCTTCGCTGGTTTTTCCAAGCCTTCGTTCACTCCATTGCCGACATCGATGGAGCTCTGCTCAAGGTTTGGTTGCAATTTTTTTTCGCCGGCGCGGGGCGTTTTCCCTTGATTCAGTTGAAGGATGCCATCGATCAGAAATGAACGGAAGCCGTCGAACCACAAAGGAGAAACCCCTTCAAGAAACTCGCGCCGTTGGGAGCGGTTGATTGGAACCCGTGAAATGAACTCCTCTTCGCCACGCCGCAGTTTCGCGGCCAGCTCCATGCGTTTCGGATCGCCTGATTTCGCAGCCTCTTCAGCAAGGCGCCGGAACGTCAGCAGGTATCGTTGGTCGTCGATGCCCTCGCGGACGGCTTCCCAGCAGGTAGTGGGCACCGGACCATCCTTGTCAGGAAAGACGAAAGTGTTCCCATCGGGCACCTTGGTCTCAAAGCGCCACGTGTAAACCCAGTTGCTGACTCCTTTGAGCCCGGCCTTCATCGGCCAAAAGCCGTAGCAAAAGCGATCGACCAACGGATTGCGACCACCTGATCCGGCATTGTAGTTGCCCATGTTGATTCCGTTTGCCTCGCAGAATTCCTTTCTTTCGCTCGAGGGTTCGGTGTAATAGATATCCTTCAAATAAGGGGCCAGCAGTTTGTCCTCACCCGCCCATGGACCGCAGTCCAGCATGAGCGGCTGATCCGGAAACGCCTTGTGCATGCCCTCGTGCAGTTTTTTCATGGAAGGCAGACGATCCGGTTGAAAGCCCGGCTCGTCCTTCAGCAGAAGCGTGAACGGAGGCAGGTTTCTTTCCTTGGCAAACTTGATCAACTCACCCGTGTACTGCTCCATGTAGGGTAGCGAGGAGGCGGGATCTTCCACCTTGGCCAGCCCCTTGCCTTCGAGCAGGTGCATGAGCGAGTCCATTGAGCCGTAGATCCAATTGCGCTTGAAGCCCGCCTTGCCGTAGGCGGCCATCATTTCCTCCGCAGAATGCGCGAAATAGTTCAATCCCTCATAGCTGGTCGTGCTGCGTTTGGAAAAATCCACGCTTAGTTTTTTGTCGGCGATTTCAATCTCACCCAGTGGCCACATCCACGCGGTATTCAGACCATGCGACTTCATGTCGGCCATATACAGATCCAAGTTCTCCGGATGCATCTCCGGGTAGTTCTGAATGAGAAAGCACATGGAGAGATCCGCTTTCGGTTCATCCAGAGCGAATGGAAGTACAGTAATCCTAACCGGAAATTCGGTAACGGCTCCGCTGCTATTTTTGACGGAAAGCGATGCGGTGTATTTGCCAGGCTTGGTGCCGTGCGGGACGAATGTCGTGACCCAGAATTGACCAGATTCATCCTTGCCGATCACCTGGGTGTCCCGACGTTCGAGAATGACCGGAATGCCAATGTGGAGCTGCTGCTGCAAGCGGAGCAATGGAAGCTGCGTCGTTGCACGAATCTCGGCGCTGATGTCCGCTTCCTGACCCGATGCCTCGTCGCGAAAAGGGCTGAGCGAAATCTTGTATTCGCCCGCTTTCTGCAGGTTGTAGAGGCAGACCGTGAAGGGCTCATATTCACCCTGCGCCGCCTGCACGGCGAAAGCTATCGCCCGCTCCTGCGGCTTGCTGTAGGGGAAAACATAGGAAGTGATCGGCCGCGAATAGGCAATGAAACCGCGTTGGGCGTCCTGCTCGTCAGGCGTGACGACGAGCTTCTCGGGAAGATGCGCGGGCAGAATCTCGACGTCCCAGTTGTCCCTTCTCGGGTAATCCTTGAACATCACCTCCCGGGATTTGGTGCTCTCGATGAGGCGCTGGTACTGGTCCTTCGTCTGCTGCGAGAGTACGCTTCCTTGGGCAGCGAACGGCCCCTTCGAGGCATCGACTGCCGCGATCTCCGCCGCACGACACGGCGTAAGCGTTATGGCGAGACCGGCGACAAGAGGAAGTAGGCCGAACACTGCGTGATCCGGCCACTGAACCGCTCTTTGAGTCATTTGCTCGCTAAATTCGATGCATGAGGTGTCTGGTGATGTCATAATGTTGGGTGTCTTCATGTGGAAATTTTATGGGCATACGAAAATCTCAGTTAAGCCCGAATTCGGAAGTTGAAATGCAAACAAAGAGGATTTGACCACAGATTACTCAGATTGCGCAGATAAAGAAAAATCATCAAAGCTGCACCTCTTGAAAATCTGTATCAATCTGTAAAATCAGTGGTTGAAATGATTCAAATGACATGTCGACTTTGGATTTCGGGCTATGATTTTGCGCCGATTGATCGATCGAAAGATGACAACATGCCAAAAAAATACCCCATGAAAACCCATTAAGGAAATCATGGGGTAATTGCGACTTTTTATAGCATCTTATCCAATGGCAAAAAACTTGAACACTGGTGCTTTAGGCCCGCATGCGGCGGCGGCGCAACAATGCCAAGCTTCCAATGGACGCTCCAAGCAGGGTGACAGATGAGGGCTCAGGAACAGCCATGACATCAATTTCACGAAACAAGGTCTCGTCTCCGCCCACATTGTGGAAGGTGAATCGGAGCGCGCTCACATTTGCCAGCGAACCGCCCGCGTAACCCGTAAGATTCACATTCACCCATGTACTGGAATTGCCGACATCGATGTTGTTTACATCACTGGTGTTCAAGTTGCTGAACAGAGTCGCCCAACTTCCACCTGTAAGATATTCCAGCCCGTAGTCCTGCGCCGAACGGGCCTGGCCACTGCCCGACATCGCGAAGGTGTTGATTTCTGTCAAATTTAGACCAGAATTAAACGTAATGGTTAGTTGCGCTCCATCAGAAGGCGTGAGCGACCATGTCGTATCTCCACGACCAGTCATCGTACCCGGATCGTAAACAAGGCCATCGTTCATATAGCTGGCCGATGAGCCGTAGATGGCAGATCCTGCAGTCAGGCTTAGACTGGACAGGTAACTGGACCCCACGTTGGCAGCATCGGTGGATGACACAACGCTGCTGTATGGCTCATAAACGCCTGCCCCGGCGCTTGCGTAAGAGATGACCACAGTAGCCGACGATTGGCTTGTGAAAGCCAGCAATCCTGCCGCCGCGAATGCTGCGGTGATTGAGGGGGATGACCATAATGAACTGATGAAACGCGATTTCATGGTATTTTCGGGGTTGTTTTTCATTTTTGGGATATTGTGTGTGTTGGTTGTTACCATTGATTGGTAACGTCAACATCATCTTCCGATTTGAGGAGCGCACAAGAAAAAATTTCAGAAAATTTCATGAGGCGGAACTCCTGCCCGAAAGGCAATGCCTCAATGGATTCGGAACGGGCGATGTTCGCAGCGCGGTGCCGAGGTCCAAGCCCTACTACAGGATCTAGGGAATGAGTGAATCGAGATCGGCGAGGACTGCGGCAATCAGTGCGGTGCCACGAAGGTCGCGGGTGGCTTGCATTTGATGAATGCGTCCGGCCCGAGCCAGTGCGGGAGTGGCATGGTCGAGGGCTTCGCGGAGTTGGATGGCTTGGAAGTTCTCAGATTTTTCGTCGAGCCCGGGTTTGCCGAGGGTGTCGAGAAAAGTCTGGAGGGCATGGAAGAGAGGTGCCCAGTTGATCCATTGGGGGAATGCGTTCGCATTCGGCCAGGTGAGCAGGAAGCGCCATTCCTCGTGGCGTAGGATGGAAAAGGTTTTTTCCCTACCGATGCGGATCGAGCCGATGTGACCGGAGACGGTGAGGTCATTGAGGACGTTCTGGATGGAACCGCGGAAGTAGCTGGTTTGGCGGGCGATTTCCGCTGGGTGTCCTTGTTTGTTGGCTAGCAGCCAGGCCATGACTTCGGCACGCGCCTGCATGCCGAAAAGGGCACGGAGTTTGAAGAGAAAGGTGGCGGGCTGGTCTGGTCGTGGAGCTTGGCTCATGCCCCGGAGGTCGATGCCGCCGCGCTCCAGCCCGTGCTTGAGGAATACCGGATCGGGCTCTTTGAGAACGGGGACGGAGGGAAAGAGCCGCTGTACCAACCCAAGGGCCGGAGAGCCCGGCTTTTCCACCCTGCGCATGAGGAGCTTCCACTTGAGATGAGAGGATTCCCTCGAGAGGAAATCCGCGATAGCGGCGAGGACGGCGGAATCACCGAGTTGCTCTTCCTTGTGCAGGGTCCCAAGGCGCTGAAGATTGATCCAGGAGCCGTTGGTATGGAGCCAGTCGAGAATTTCGTCGAATAAGCGGCTGTCGTGGCGGGCGATGTGGGTAGAAAAGAGAAGCAATGCCTCGGGGTCGATCATCCACGGATCATCACTGCGGGCATGACCCGCCACTCCCAAGGCGGACCATTGCCGCCAAAGGAAGTCGAGAAGCCGCTGAAGCAGGCTTTCCCTAAAGTTGTGCAACGAGGGATTCATGGCCGAGTGCTTTGAGGACTTCACCAAGGACAAACAGGAATCCTCCCGATGGATCTTGAGTGCGTGTCCAGCGGGCGGCAGCGAGCAGTTCCTCCGCCGTGGGCTGCAGATCCTGCAAATCCTCGTAGTGTCGCCCCATGTCAGAGTCCACGGTGGCATACAGTTTGAAGAAAACCTGATCCCGGCGACTGATGAAGCTGATGCGCAGGTTTTTCTTCGGGCCATAATCCCGCGCAATAAGACGCTCGGCCATTCCTTCGGGAAAACCGAAGCGGAAAAAGGAGTCGTCGGATGGGTCTGTGTTGAACCAATTTTCCATGAGTCCGAGCTGCTTTCTGACTTGCTCGACCGCCCTTGCAAGCCATTCGGGCAGGGGCTTGGCTGTGATCAACCCGTCCGACTCGACGCGGGCCAGCACGTCCACGTCGCGAGTGGTCGTGCGGTTTACCAAGCCAAGTGCGAGCAAAGACGACCCACCACAGACCACCCAATGCTGTTTCGGGTGGCCTTCCGTGGACTCGGCAAGGAGATTCAAGGCTTCGTCGAGTAGGCTAGCATCTAGCTTTTTCATTGTTGATCACATCTTAAATCATCGAATTGATCATTTCAAGTATTTTTATAAATTTATATCCAGAATGCGACAAAGTGGCTCAAGAATCACTTTTGAAGGTCGAATCCTCGCGCAAAAACAGATCACGCTTTCCTGATGGCCGAGGCGCGCTCGACGAGCTGAACCGGGAGGAGGCGAGAGCCGGGCGAGGGTGGTTTTCCACCACGCAGGCATGTTAGAGCCAGTTGGGCGGCTTTGGCGCCAAGGGCCAGTTTGTCAATTGCTATGGTAGACAACGGTGGCTCGGAATATTCGGCAAGCTCCATGTCGTCGAAGCCCATGAGTGAAACATCCTGCGGAATATTGATGCCGCGGGCCTTCAACCCCCGCATGATCTGAAGCGCCATGAAGTCGTTTGTGCAGAAGATGGCATCCGGAAGCTGCTGCGCCAATATCTGGGAGATGGCAGCCTCGGTGAGATCGTTGTTCCAAACGCTGCACTCGGCAAATCGGATGCTCCCCTCTCCCGCGCAGAGGGAGATAAACTCGGTACAGAATACCTCTACACGCTCGACGTGGTCGGAGATGTGTTCATGCGGTCGTACGACGACGATCCTGCGGTGGCCTAGACCGTGCAAATAGAGGGCAGCAATTCGCGCACCCTCTCGGTTGTCGGCTTCGATCTGCACCACAGGGGCATCGGTGCGACCTATGTAGATGAGGTTCTTTACCTTCTCTCCCAGCGTGGAAATGTAAGTTGGATTTTGGATGAAGAGGCACACGATGGTGTCGACAAACCCATGGGTGACGATATCCGGCATAATCCCCTGCTCGATTTGCTCCGGACTGACCGAGGAGAGCAAAACGGGTGTGCCATTGGTGATGAGCTCCGCTTCCAATGCACCGAGAATCTTCGACTCAAAAAGGTCCAAGGTGGCTGAATTATCCGGCAAGCGGGTAAAAATCACCCCCACGATGAT
>CAYRLT010000404.1:0-17345 GCA_964425095.1 uncultured Luteolibacter sp. | reverse complement strand
TCCGGCGGAGACGACTTCCGGTTTGGTGGCCCACTCGTGCACCAAGGTCGAGTCATCGAGGGTGGCGAGGGTTTTCTCAAGCTCGGCGGCTTTCGCTTGTTGGACGGCGACGATTTCCTGCTTCACACGCTCCTGCGGGGTGCTGAAAAAATCGGTGTAATAGTAAACGCTCCAATGGATGACAAACCAGACGATGGCTCCATAGAAGGTGAACAACCACCAGTTGGGCAATTTCTGGTCGTATTCCTGAATGCCGTCGTATTCGTGTTCGCGTAGGATGATCTCACCTTCTTCTTTGGCGAAATGTCCGCGTTTTGGTTCTTGGCTCATGGAGTGTTAGGATGGTGGGTTGGCGTCGGAATTTTCTTCAAGGGGCAAAGCGGCAAGGCGGGTGCGTTCGGCTTTATCGAGACGCATCGCGCGGATGGTCACGAAGACGAACACCGTCGCAAAAATGAAGAATGAGATGAATGGGATGAGGTGGGCCCAATCTTCGATAAACATGCGTTTGAACATGGCGATAGAGGATGGGGGAAGAGGTTAGTTTGAGGCGTCGGGCCGGCGATGGGAATCCGGATTGAGCGACGAGGGGCTCGAGGGGTGATCTTTTCCGACTTCCTTGTAGGAGCCGAGTTTCTGGACGTAGGCGATGAGGGCGACGACTTCGCATTTGGCGAGGTGGTTGCGCAGGGCATCTCCCTTGAGGTCCGGTTTGCTGGGAAGCTCGACTTTGGCGTCAATCAGCGATTGGGCGATTTCCTGGGCTTGGGTTTCCACCGAGTCGCGGATTTCATGCTGGTTCATAGCGGGCCAAGGGACGCCGATTTTGACTTGGGCGGCGATTTTGCCCGGCAGTGATTTCACATCGGTTTCCTTCTCGAAGAGCCACGGGTAGGCGGGCATGTTGGAGCCGAGTGACATATCTCTCGGGTTGAGGAAGTGTTTGTAGTGCCAATCATTGCCGCGCTTGCCGACACGCATGTATTTGTGGGAAGTGCCGTCAGGGTATTTGGCGATTTCCCCACCTTCGCGGGCGAGGTCAGGGCCGGTGCGCTTGGAACCCCATTGATAGGGGTGGTCGAAGAGCGACTCGCCGAGATGAGAGTAGTCATCGGCGATGCCGGGGCGGCCGTAGCGCATGACTTCCGGCTTAAGTGTGCGGATCATCTGTGAGTGGCAGTTGTAACAACCTTCGGAGACATAGAGATCGCGGCCGGCGAGTTCGAGCGGGGTGTAGAGTTCCTGCAGGCGGCCTTCGATGTTTTTCTCACGGTTGACGATGAGCGATGGGATGATCTGGACGGCACCGCCGATGGCGACGGCGACAAAGACTAGGACGGTGAACGGGAGGTAGTTCTCGATGAGGCGCTCATGCCAATTGGCCCACTTGTCCTTGGAGGACTTAAAGGCGGTGTAGGCTTTGTAGCAGAGGAGTAGAGCAACGACGAGGGCCGCTTTGTCGGCATGAGGTGGCAGAAAAAACCAAAGGAGAACGAAGACCATCGCCATGATGATGTGAGCGAGAGGATCGTTGAAAAGAGCCTCACCCCAAGACATGCCGTCTTTTTGTTTTTTCTCTAGCAAGGTGATTTCGACCGATTCGTCCACGGCCTTGCCGGAGCGTGCGGTTTTCCAGATATTGAATGCACAGAGAATGAAGCCGCAGAGATAGAGAAAGCCGCCGAAGGAGCGGAACCAGTAGAAAATCTGGATATCGTTGAGGGTATCAATGAATTCGTATTTCAGAGTGGTGCCGCCGGGGTTGATTTGGCCGAGCATGAGACCTTGCATGATGCCCGCGCACCAGAGCGCAACGACATAAATCAGGATGCCGGTGATGCCGATCCAGAAGTGCAGGTTGGCGAGGGCCTTGGACCAGAGTTGGGTTTTCCAGAGGCGTGGGGCGAGCCAGTAGAACATGCCTGCGGCCATGAATCCGTTCCAGCCGAGGGCACCGGAGTGGACGTGGCCGACCGTCCAATCGGTGTAGTGGGAGAGGGCGTTGACTTTGGTGATGGCGAGCAGCGGGCCTTCGAAGGTGGCCATGCCGTAGAAAGTCACGCCGGCAGCGAAAAACTTGATGACGGGATCGGTGCGGAGTTTGTCCCATGCACCGCGCAGGGTGAGCAGGCCGTTGAGCATACCACCCCATGAAGGAGCCCAAAGCATCAGCGAGAAAAGCATGCCGAGGTATTGCAACCACTGCGGCAGCGCGGTGTTGAGCAAGTGGTGCGGGCCGGCCCAGATGTAGATGAAAACCAACGACCAGAAGTGGATGATCGAGAGTCGATAGGAATAAACCGGGCGGTTGGCGGCCTTCGGCAGGAAGTAATACATGATGCCGAGGATCGGCGTGGTGAGGAAGAAGGCGACGGCGTTGTGGCCATACCACCATTGGACGAGGCCATCTTGCAGGCCGCCGAAGATCGGATAGGAATGGACGAGCGAAGTCGGCAGCGAGAGGTGATTGACGATGTAAAGCATCGCAACCGTGACGATGGTGGCGATGTAGAACCAAAGGGCGACGTAGAGGCTGGGTTCGTTGCGTTTTGCGAGGGTCCAGAAGAAGTTGATGGCGAAGACGACCCACATGACGACGACCGCGATGTTGATCGGCCAGATGAGCTCGGCGTATTCCTTACCACGGGTGAAACCGGCGGGCAGAGTGATGGCGGCGGCGACGATGATGAGCTGCCAACCCCAGAAGTGGATTTTTGAGAGCAGATCCGAAGCGGTGCGGACTTTGCAGAGCCGCTGCGTGGAGTAATAAATGCCGGCGAACATCATATTACCGACGAAGGCGAAAATCACCGCGTTCGTGTGCAAGGGGCGGAGGCGGCCAAAGGTGAGGAACGAGATGCCCTCGGATTTGATTGCGCCGAAGCTAACGATTTCCAGCCAGTGTCCATTCATTTCCCAACGGGAAAGCTGGGTGGCGATGATGACGCCAACGAGCATGCCGACGATGCCCCAGAAGATGGAGGCAATCATGAAATGGCGGACTGATTTATCGTCGTAGGTGATGGTGGAGGTCATGAGAGGTCGTTGGGAAGAATGGTTTTGGAAGAAGGGTGGCTGTAGGGAGGCGATGGTGGATCGAGTGGAAGCAAGGAGTCCCGCTCCGGGCTGGAGCGCTTGGCGCGGTGAATTTCCATCGCGAAACAAGCGATGAAGATTCCCGCGAGGCAGGCGGATACTAAAATGGTAAGGGCGAGGACGTTCATTGACGGGGAGGGGGAGGGAAGCAGCCCGGTCGCCGGGCTTCTGAGCAGATCCTCTTAAAAACTGCGCATATTTTACCGGATATCATAAATGGGAGGATTGCGCCGCATTTCACAATGAAGCCACTCGAGGAAAACATCGCCAATGATGTGCGCGATACACTTGTGATCCATCAGATCGGGGTCGAGAATCAAGTGGCATTTTTCGTTAATATCACGTGCGCTGCCGACGCCAGCGTGGAAGGTGTTGGCAAGTTTCAGTTCCTGCGCGGGAATTCCGGGTGAGCGGAAAACGACGTGGCCACGTTGACCGAGGGCGGTGAGGGTTTTCATGAATTCGGTGTGGGACGCGTCAGGATCTGAAGATCCGGTTTCCTCCATGCCAAGCAAACGCCGGTGGCTGGGGTCATGCTCGATTTTTTTCACCAATTCTTCGGTGGCCGGAAGCCAGCGACCGTCACCGTCGTCATCATATTCATTGAGATAATCGGTGATTTCCCGAATCAGTGGATCGTTGGAGAATGACTCAGTGCCATGGAGAACGATGGCACAGGCGGAGGCTTGGCTTGCGGCATCGGCAAGAAGCCATTGGTGAAATACGGACATCGAAGTGGAGGCGGTCATGCGTACAGAGCGGTTTCAGTCTGAACGTGGCCATCTGCGGATCAGCGTGCTCCGCATCCAGTCTGGAAGGGTGCGCGGATTTTCCGGGAGATTTCGGAAGGGGGATTCCTCCAGTCAAGCTGGAGTGAGTGGATAGGAGTCTCCAACCTTGGTTTCCAAATCCCAGGTTTTACCGCGATAGACGACCTTGCAGGGTAGTCCGGAGTGGGAATGAATCACGGCCTTGGTCAGGCGGCAGTTTTTCCATGTGATGTCCAACTCGAAGCCGCCGCGAGCGCGGACGCCGGTGATTTTTCCATCCGGCCACGCCTTGGGCAGGGCGGGTAAAAGGTGGATCTCGCCGGTGTGGCTTTGCACCAGCATCTCGCAGTAACCCGCGACTGCGCCCAGATTGCCGTCGATTTGGAATGGTGGATGGGAGTCCAGCAAGTTTGGATAGACTCCCGCGCCGGACTCGCCGTAGATGACCTTGGTCTCGCGGACGACCGTCAGTAGGTTGCGCAACATCGTGTAGGCGCGGTCGCCGTCCCACAACCGCGCACGGAAATTGATTTTCCACGCGCGGCTCCAGCCGGTGCTTTTTTCGCCCCGGGCATCGAGCGAAATCCGTGCCGCCTCAGCCAGCGCGGGCGTCCCGGCCTTGGTGATTTGTCGGCCGGGATGCAGAGCGAAGAGATGGGAAACATGGCGGTGGTCATCCTTGGGATTGTCTTTGTCTTGTTCCCACTCCTGCAATTGTCCCCAACGGCCGATTTTAGGCTTCAGGAGCTTGTCGCGCAGGCTGGCAATGTGATCGCGGAACTCCTTGTCGTCGCCCAGCGCGTCGGCCGCCTCGATGGTGTTGGTGAAGAGATCGTAAATGATTTCCTGATCATAGGTAACGCCCTCCTCAGATGGTCCATGCTCAGGCGACCAACCGTCCGGCGTGACCAGCGTGCCGTCGGGCCGGCGTTTCAAGCGATCGTCCCAGAAATGACAGATTTCCTTGAGCACGGGATACGCGGTGTGGCGGAGGTATTTGAGATCTCGGCCAAAAGCAAAATGTTCCCACAGGTGCTGCGCATACCACGCGCTGCCGGGCGGGTTCCACTTCCAGAAGGAAATGCCGCAGGCGTTGTTCATCGTCTGAACAGTCCAGCCGCGAACCTCACCGTATTGCTTGCGCGTGTTGAGCTTGCTGACTTCACGGATGCTATTGACGTAATCGATAAACGGCTCGTGGCACTCCGCGAGGTTGGCCACTTCGACGGGCCAGTAGTTCATCTCGATGTTGATGTTCGAATGGTAGTCGCAGGCCCAGGCGGGCTGATTGCTGTCGTTCCAGACTCCTTGCAGATTCGCGGGCAAGGAGCCCGGGCGCGAACAACTGATCAGCAGGTAACGGCCGAACTGGCAGAACAAGGCCTCGAGCTCGGGGTCGTTCGACTGCTTGTTGTTGTATTCCTCAAGCCGCGCCAGCGTGGTCTTGGCACGCAACTCAGGAGCGGTGGTTCCGAGGTCGATGGAAAAGCGGTCGAAGAGCGACGTGTAATCCTCCAAGTGCCGATCTAGCAGTTCGACGAAACCCCGCTTGCCGGCGGCATCCACCCGCTTGGTGACGGCGGCGTGAGGATGCTCGCCCAGCCATTCCTTGGTGTGGTCTTGCACGAAGTTGGTGCCTGCACCGAGAATCAGGGTCACGCGGTCGCAATTCTCGAAGGCGAGGCTGACGTTGGGCACAGCGATTTTCCACGGGTTTCCAGCGGTTGCCGTGGTATCACCGACCCTGAGCGTGCCCTTGTCATGCAGCACAAGCAGTTGGGCTTCGTATTCAAATCCGTTGTCCATCTTGCCCACGGAGACGAGCTTGTTGTCCTTGGCCTCGATTTTTGCCTGATGCATGTCGGCAAGCTGGATGAGGCCGGACAAAGCACCGGGGCGACCCGCCCACAACTCGATGACAATCACCCCATCGGGATGACTGGCAAAGGCGGTGCGGTTGTATCCCACGCCATCAAACTGATAACCCACCTGATGCTGGGCAGAATGAATATCCAGCTCCTGCCGGTAATCAGTCACCTTGGAAAAGTCGTGCCCGAGATGAAGCAGGATATCTCCGAACGCCTGATAGGAGCCCATCTTGCGCGCCCCATCACTCCCGGTCCCCAGCGGTGGCCCTTCAACTGCCATGCGCACACCACTCCACAAGCTGATCTCATTGAATTGAATTCTCTCAACCTCGGTGCCGCCGAAAAGCATCGCTCCCATCGGCCCGTTGCCAATCGGCAGAGCCTCGGTCATCCACGCCTGCGCCGGACGGTCATACCACAGAGAGCTGGTCTTTGTTGCATCGCTGCGGGCTTTTATTCCTCCGGTTTGTATACCCAAACCCGCCGTGGGTGCCAGGCCGATGGCGGCTGCTGCCAGCGAGGTGGACCGCAAAAAACGCCGCCGGGAAACTTCATTAACCTGAGGGAAACGAGGATTCATCATGATGCGGAAATGTTATCCACCTTATGATCCGGTTGTCAGGCGATAATTCCGTATTGAAGATTGGGCGGCGCTTCATTGGATGGCGATTTCCCCTGGGCGACGGCGCTTCGTACGCGCATTTCGTACGGCTGAAACGCATTTCCCGCAGCGGTTTCACAAGGCGTGATCGACACTTCTGGTGAACACTATCATATCATGAAAAAGCTTATTATCGCCGCCAATCTCGGCAAGGTTAGGGTTCTGAACTTCCGCGCGGCCGGGGAGGATCCGATTGAACAGGCACATTTGATCGAAGAGCCGGATGCGATTACCGAAGTCCATGTGGAAACGATTCCGGAAGCGGTAACCGATCAAGCCGGTCGCTTCGGCCGCGGAGCACGGGTGGGTTATGAAACGGGTATGTCCTATGGAGAGGAACACAATCTTGAGCGGGAAATGGAACGTGGGGCGCTCAGGAGGATTGCCACCCGGATTGGAGAAATCCTCAAGCGGGCGGACCATCCGGCATGGATCCTGGCCGCCCCTCAATCGATCCTCTCACAGTTGGAACAAGCTATTCCCGCCTCAGCGAGGAAGACCTTGATCTCCTCTGTTGGAGCTGACCTAACGCAATGTCGACTGCGGGAAATGGAAGAACGGTTTCTATGATTTAAAGCAATTGAATTCAAAAATATTATCAGCCTACAACCAGGCTTGTAATCAAGATTATGGCTACCAATGAAAAACTCAATGACCCTTGGTTAGTCGCTGTTTGGCCGGGCATGGGAGGGGTCTCGATCAGTGCGGGTTATTACCTGATGGCGAAACTCGGAATGCATCTTCTGCTGGAGTTTCCCGCCACCGAATTTTTCGACCTCGAACACATCGAGGTGAAGGACGGATTGATTCTAACACGCCGCTTGCCACGAAGCAGGCTGTTTTTGTGGAACGATCCACAACATCAGCACGATCTGATTGTTTTCATAGGCGAGGCCCAACCACCGGTGAAGGGCGGTGCGTTCTGCCGGACGCTCATTAACCAAGCCAAGGCGCATGGTGTCACACGCGTCTTCACTTTCGCCGCCATGGCCACACAAATGCGCCCCAAACACGACTCGCGGGTGTTCGGTGCCGCTATTGACCGTGAAACGCTCTCTCTATTCAAGCAACTCGACATCCATTTGCTGGAAAGCGGCAGCATCAGTGGACTCAATGGTGTGTTGTTAGGTATGGCCGCCACCGATGGCTTGCCCGGCGGCTGCTTGCTCGGGGAGATACCACATATCTTCTCTCAAATCCCTTTTCCCAAGGCTTCGCTGGCAGTTCTTGAGTTTTTCACGGTCATGGCGGGAATTGAGATCGACCTAGTTGAACTGCGCCGGCATGCGGAAACAGTCGAGAGAACACTCGAAGATTTTCTGGTCCGTATGGAAGGCGCTGTCGAAGGTGTCGGTGCATCAGGTGGGACTGAAACCGGTTCTGGTGAAAGCATACCACGCCCGAGTTCGAGCGAGAGCCAGCACGTCGAGTTGCTGTTTGAGGAAGCGCGAAGGGACCGTTCGCGGGCCTATGAGTTGAAGCAGGAACTCGACCGCATGGGGGTTTTTAGTGAGTTTGAAGATCGTTTTCTCGATTTATTTAAGGAACCCTAACCATGTGGTAGCTTGCGGAAGCGAGGATCGAGCTTGGCTGATAAGTGTAAATGAATCTAAGAGTATTTTTTTATTGATCTGCCCGCAAAAAATGCGGATTTATAACCGAAGCATGATTAATAGGATTCTTCTAGTGGACGATCATCCCTTGCTGCGCGAGGGATTGGGGAGATTGGTTGATGCTGAATCCGGGCTACGCGTTTGCGGTATGGCCGGTGACGTTCAGGAAGCGCTTTCAATGGTTGAAACCACGGAGCCTGACCTCGTGATCACGGATCTCACTCTGCCCGGACGCAATGGATTGGAGCTCATTAAGGACTTGATCGCCACTCATCCGGAGCTTCCGATCATCGTTCTCTCGATGCATGACGAATTGATCTATGCCGAGCGCGTGCTGCGTGCGGGAGGCCGCGGGTATGTGATGAAAGACGCGCCTCCGGACCGCTTGCTTGAGGCGATCCGCACGGTGCTTGGGGGTGGTGTTTTTGCCAGTCAGACCGTGACCAATCACTTCCTGAGGGCGCTTTCATCCGTGAAGGGTCTGCCAGTGCCTGGTTTCCCGCTAGAACGCCTGACCGACCGTGAAATGGAGGTTTTCGAATTGATCGGCCAAGCCAAAAGCAACCAGGATATCGCCTCGCGTCTGGGCATCAGTCCGCGAACGCTGGATGCCCATCGGGCCCACATTCGCGAGAAACTCGGACTCGGAGATGGCAATGAACTGACCCGCTATGCCATCCGTTGGGTCGAGGTTGGCGTGATTGGTGGCTAGAATGCCGTGTCGGCCGGAGAGGCCTAATGAATTCGCGTACGCCGTCCTGCGGTAATGCCGCAGACGCGACAACGACTCTAGCGGATATCAAAAACCCTGGATGTTTGTATATTCGCCTCAACTGCGAATATCAAACCGCAGAGGCTACTCCTGAGACGATCATGCAAAAATTTCGATATCTCGTGGTTATTCTTGTCAGTGTGTTTTTCATAAAGATTTCTTCATGCAAGGATCAGGGTGCCCGGATGGCCGTAGGTTTCCGCCTTCCCGAGGGGAATTCCGAGCGCGGGCAGGCTGCGTTTTTGCAGATGAAATGCCATCAATGCCATCCTGTGGCGGGCATTCTTCTGCCGAATTCTGATGCACCAATGCCGATCAGCATGGAACTCGGGGGAGTGGTGAGAAAGGTGAAAACCTATGGTGAACTGGTCACTTCAATCATCCAGCCCCAGCACGTCGTCTCATCAGAATACATGGAAAAGCTTGCGGTGCACAATGGAACCAGTTCCTCGCCGATGCCTTCATTCAACGACACTATGAGTGTCACTCAGTTGACAGATATCGTCACTTTCTTACATGAGCGCTACCTGAAGGCCCCGCCTTCGGGTGGAACTTATCCATACTATATCCCCTGAAATCCCCCCTGTCCCAACAACACCCACTATGCAACTCGAACAAGTCCAGTCATTCGCCAGTCGTGAGGAAGCGGGCCGCAAGCTCGCACAACGCCTTGCCAAATACTCAATCACCGGAAACACGATCGTTCTCGCACTGCCTAATGGAGGAGTTCCGGTCGGCGCGGAAATCGCGGGATTCCTTAATAAACCGTTTGATGTCCTGTTAGTTGAGAGGATCCTGGCCCCAGGCAGTGACGGAGCTCCGCTGGGCGCGCTCACTGGCGGTGGGGTGCGAATGCTGAACTCCGCGATGATCGACCGCCTGCAGCTTAGCAAGCCGGAAGTCAACAGCGCGGTCCTCGATGGATCCATGAGACTGGCCCGCCGGGAGAAACGCTGCCGTGGGAAAAAAGCCGCGATCGAAATCGCCGATCGCACGGTCATTCTCATTGATGACGGGACGGCTCCCTGCGAAGTCATCCGGGCTGCCGTTCGATTGCTGCGCCGACAACATGCGGATCGTGTGATCGTTGCGCTGCCCGTCGCTTGCCAGGATATCGTGAGCGATCTCCGCATGGAAGCCGATCACGTGGTCACTCTCGCTGAGCCGAAGTGCCCGGAAAATGCTGGAAATTGGTATGATCTATTCCCGAAGACAACCGACGCGGATGTTTGCCAACTGTTGGCTGGCAAATCTCCGGTCCTCGGATTGGCGAACTAGCCAGAACGATCACTTTGCGGCGGCGATGACGTGCTCCTTGGTCATACCAAGTACGTGCATCGCTGTGTTGCCCGGTGCGCTCATGCCAAAACGGTCGATCCCGAGGACTTTGCCTTCGGTGCCGACGTATTTCTTCTTTCAAAAAGCCTGTCTTAAAGTGTGGTCTTAAAGAATGCCGTTTTGTTTGAAATCCGTGCCATAGATCAAGCCACGCTTGATCTATGTTGCAAATCTCAAACATTCTGCTTGCGTCCGTTTAGAATCCGCGCCATTGCTCAAGCAGAACTTGATCTATGGAGGCAAATCGAATCAAAGCCCTGCAAACCACACTGCCGCGAGGCGCTCCCCTCGACACGGCGACACTGGCCGGCCTGGGTATCTCGGCGGCACTCGCACACGAGTATGTGAAAGCCGGATGGCTGGAAAAACTCGGGCGGGGAGTTTTCATGTTCGCCGGGGATGAACTGCAACGCAACGAAACCATCGCGTTTTTAGAACACAGGAATCCAGGCCTCCATGTGGCTGCCAAAACCGCGCTGGCATGGCACGGATTCAGACACAACGTCGCCGTCAGGGAAACGATCATCCTCTGGGGAGATCGCCGGATCGACCTGCCAAGTTGGTTTCAAGACCGTTTCCCGGCGCGATACAGCTCATCCAAGCTGTTCGATGATGAACTTCCCCCTGACACGGGCATATCTCCGATGCCCGAATTCCCAAACAGCCCCAGGGTCTCAAGCCCGGAACGCGCATTGTTGGAGATGCTCAGCGAAGTAGGTGTCTATCAGGAATTGGAGGAGGCGCGTGCCATCATGGAAAATGTGCGGCAACTTCGCTCCCGACAACTCAGACTGCTCCTGTCCCATTGCCGCATGGTCAAGGCGGTCCGTCTTTGCGTGGCGTGGGCAAGAGAGCTCGATCTTCCTTGGGCGGGTCACGCCAGGGAAGCCGCTTCGGACCGCATGGGAACGGGACGTTGGATCACCCGCCTCAAAAACGGCAACACCCTCATCCTAAAACCAGAATGAACCGAGCCTACCTCGATGCCGTCAGGCTGCTGCTTGCCGTCGCTCCATCCATTTTCCGACAGGCGGGATTCGCCCTCAAGGGCGGCACGGCGATCAACCTTTTTCTACGGGAAATGCCACGCCTGTCGGTGGATCTCGACCTAGTCTTTACCGATCACAGACCGGGACTGGACGATGCCATGCGGATGATTTCCAGTCATCTTGAATTGATACGGGGCGAACTCAATAAACTGGGAATGACCTGCAATGCGGCAACGGGTCAGGGTGGCGACGAGCTGAAGATCTTCATCGAGAGGAACCGCACTCGCATCAAGGTGGAGGTGAACCATGTATTCCGTGGCACCGTCCTGCCCGTCATGTCTCGACCGCTGACGGCTGAAGCGCAGGACACCTTCTTCACCGACATCGAAATCCCGCTTCTTCATCCGGATGAACTCTACGGCAGCAAGTTAGTGGCGGCCATGGATCGGCAACATCCCCGCGACATCTTCGACATCCTGAAACTCTACGAAGAGGACGGGCTGACCGATGGAATCATCGAATGCTTCGTTTGCTACCTCGCCGGACACAATCGGCCAATCCATGAAGTCCTGTTCGCTAACAAGATCGACATAAAGTCATCCCACGCCAACGAGTTCGTCGGCATGACAAAGGACCCGGTGCCACTCGAAATCCTGCTAGAAACCCGCAGACGACTCTTTGCCGAGATTCCCACCCGATTGAGCGGCAATCACCGTTCATTCTTGATGAGCCTCGCGGAAGCGCAACCCGACTGGTCGCTAATGTCCTGCCCGCATCTTGCAGAAATGCCAGCGCTTCGCTGGAAGCTCTCCAATATCGAACGCCTCAGAAACAGTAATTCCACCAAATTCACGCAGCAATCCAGCGAGCTGAAGAAGCGTTTTGGAGCCTGAGACGCACATGATTCCAAATGACCGAACAGGCTCTTTGGATGGGAAGTGGCGCGATTGACACCGCATGCGGTGCGTGAACTCGATCCAAGCCGCCGCCGAGGCATTCGTTGAAATTCTGCGTGATGCGGGTGTGCTAGTGACCATCGGTGGCAAAGAGGGGAAACTGGGGGGTGTTTTGTTTGATAGTTCTCGAATACTTCTGACAGGCCCGAAGCCCCTCCCAAAATCCGGTGCAAAAGAGATCTTGGCATAACAGTCTG
Source organism: uncultured Luteolibacter sp. (assembly GCA_964425095.1). Taxonomy (GTDB): domain Bacteria; phylum Verrucomicrobiota; class Verrucomicrobiia; order Verrucomicrobiales; family Akkermansiaceae; genus Luteolibacter. The sequence goes on along the minus strand of CAYRLT010000404.1, from coordinate 5,085 downwards.
GAGTGTCATGCTCTTGGTTAATGAACAGCCATTCAAAATCTCCCGATTCTGTCCAATCCCGGCGTGGGCTGGAGATTTTTCTCACCGAAACACCTCCCAGGGACGCGTCGAAACACCTCTTTTGTCCCCTGATATCCCGCAACCCCCATTTCCTCGCCATCCGGTCCGGCGCAATGGCTTTCTCAACGGCCTTCATCAAAAAAGCAAATTCCTTGCAGTTTTTGTTCTCTCATGGCCAAAAGCCAGCCACCAGACTCGTCGGAATGCGTCATCGAATCCTTTCACTACTTCTGCCACTTCTCGCGGCTCCATACCTCCGGGCAGAAGACGCTCCCACGGTGAAGGTGGATCTGCCCTGCGGTGCTTCGATCAACATCCCATCCGACTGGTATCCTCCCGGAGGTGAGATCCCCCTCGCCACCTTAAAATTCTCAGGGCAGCAACTGTTCAAGCCGACCGAAAGAACACATTTCCACGCGAACTCTAGTCCACGGCTCACCTATGCCGCGATCACCGTCCGCACCGCCCAGGATGGCCCGGGGGAGGATGCCGTTCGGCAAATCACCCCTGCGGAACTCGCCGATTATACCCGCGAGAAAAAGGGCGATATGGAGGCAGACTACGCGAAAAAGGGAAAATCCTCCTTGGTCAGGTTTGAACCGATCAACCGGTCAACGATTGCGGGGCACCCCGCCTTGATCTGGGATTCAGCCACCGTTCGCCATAACTCATCCGGAGGTGATACAAGACTCCGCAGCCGCTCCATCCAATTAGCGGTCGGCGCGAAACTTGTGGAAATCACCATCACGTTCGACGAGATCGCTACGACTATGTGGAAACCAGTCATGGTGGCGATGCAAGACTCGATCCGCATTGAGCAGGTCGGCATCAAGGCGAATTCCGAAACAGCCACTCCGCCCAACGAATTTGCCAAGGAAGGGACCTATAAAATAGGTGGCGTCACACTCAGGCTCCCGCCTCACGCGGACTTGGTTCGACTAGATGGCGTGAATCCGGATGGAGATGCACTGCTACAGAAAGATTTGGGTTCCAAGAGTCAACAGATGATCGCTATATTTGGGCAGCAAGAGGACCGCGCAATCATCGCAGCGGGCAAACGGCCAAACTTGAAGAGGTATATGAAAGTCGATTTCACCGATATGGATGGCAAGCTCATGTCTCCGCAGGATTTCCGCCATTTTAGCGACAACCTAGGAAAATCGAAACCGGAGACGCCTGAAATGGAGGATGTCTTGGCGGGAATTGCCCAAACCACTGAGGATCCCGCGCTCATTCTGAATAAAGCCCCGGCTTCTTTGAGACAATCCAACAGCATGTCACTCGGAGTTTACGACCGGACCGAGAATTGCGCCATACTCTCCGCCTTATCGCCGGGGTATGTGAACTCAGCGGGGAAAAGCGTCAGGGTCGTCATCGCTTACAGCTCCGCCATCGTGAATGTACTTGGGCTAATGCATGTGGTAAGAGCGAGCTCGGTTTACAGTTCCCCAGCGGATCTGGCTTGGACCCGCAGGGAGTGCTTCAATTATCAGAAGCAACTGGTCGCCATCAATCTCGAAATCCGCCCCGCATCTAAATGAGTTTCGTGCAACACCTTACGGGAAAGTGTTTTGCTTTTATCCTGCTGGCATTTGCAATCGCGCAACCTGCCTGGGCGGAGGATATCCGCCTTTTCAATTTGCCCTACGGCATGCAAGTCCAGATCCCGGCCACGTGGCTACTGTTGGATAACGAGCTCAACGAGATCAAGGATCCGCCTGCAAAGCCGACGATAGCCCCTAGTCTGGAAACACCGAAATCCGCCAGTTTCACTTTCCAAACCGGACCTGACTCGGACGCGCCCATGGTGGGGATCGTGATGAAATCCTTTGATGGATTCCAACTGAACGAAAGGTCACTCGCGGAAATCGCCGCAGGGAAGGAGAGCGAAAAAACGTTCCGGTTGAAGCAAATTATGCCCCGGCACACCGATGACGCAAAGGCCGTTACCCGCCGAGGTGATCCTTCTCTGATCCAAGTGGACGGACACCATGCGATGAAATCCCACTACGTTAAGAAAGATTCTTCCGGGTCCTTAAGCGTCGATGAAATTTTCGTCCCTATCAAAACGAGAACGATTTCCATGGAGCTTGTAGCCGAACAAGATAGCCAAGCCCAACTGGCTGGCAAATTCAGCGACTTACTGCGGTCTTGGAAGATTGGTTCCTCATCCGGGAAGATGCGGAAGGATGTGGAGGTTCGAATGCCCGAAACCTTTGTCGTCGACAAGACGGTCTATCAGCTGCCGCTGCCGGAGGGCATGCAGAGATTGGATGGACTTAGCAAGATATGGGATGCGGTTTTTGCGAAGGCCATGGGTGGTAAAGACCGGGTTCTCATCGCCATTTTCGGAACTGCTGAAGACGCCGCCAAATTGGAAGCAGGCCAGGCTCCAAAGCTGGAACTTACTATGACTCTTCTCAGACCCAGGCAGTATCCAGCCAAACTGACGGACAACCTCGCGATGAAAGATGTTTTCGAAGGACTGAAGAGTTTGGGTAAGGAAGAGCTTTTCGAGAGTGCGAATCCTGCTTTCGAAAACCTTATCATCCGGTTCGGCGGATCCAAGCCGGACGCTACAAAAATCAGACGCGAGGCTGAAGCGGAGATGGGGGCGAACAACATCATCGAGCTAGGAATCCATCATGAGGATTTCACATCCTATGCAACTTCTGCAATCGAAAAAGATCAGCTCATGGACTCAAAGGCCAAGGTTCTGACCGCGACCGATTTCAGCATGCTGTTGGTGAAGGACCATATATTGTTTGTCAAAATACGCTGCACATATAACTCCCATGCCGACCTTCTACGGACCAGGAAAATGGGAACGGAATTCGGCCGCCAGCTATTGAAAGCCAACCCCTGATTATTTAGTTTCGCACGAAAGCATCGACGGGATCTAGCAAATAGCACGAATGGGGGGCAAACGCCACCCACTCTCCCTTCGCATATCACCCCAGCAGGTAACCCATCCGCTGCGGGGGCTGGATGCCAAGGAGTGCCGAGCATGATTCACAATCGATATTGTCAGACAAAACCACGAGCAGCTTGCCATGCCTAGGAATGAACGCACTGCAAAAAGACAGGCTTTTTTTCAAGAATTTCCGACTTTTAGCCGGTAAATCCACTACCCTTGGATTGGCGAACTAACCAGAACGAGATCACTTAGCGGCGGCGATGACATGATCCTTGGTCATGCCAAGCTCCTTCATCGCGGTGTCGCCAGGGGCGCTCATGCCGAAGCGGTCGATCCCGAGGACTTTGCCTTCGGTGCCGACGTATTTCCACCAAAGCCCGGTGACACCGGCCTCGATGGCGATGCGCTTGTGGCATGACGATGGCAACACGCTTTCGCGGTATTCCGCGCTCTGGCGGTCGAAGAGTTCGAAGCATGGCAGGGAAACCACGCGGACGCCCTCGCCGAGTTCGGCTGCGGCGGCCATGGCATGTTGGAGCTCCGAACCGGTTGCGAGAAGAATGGTGGTGAGGGCGGCGCTTTCCTTTTTCGCGATGTAGCCACCTTTGCGCGTGCCGTCGCGGCGGGTGCTCACGGACAATTCGTTCATGAGCGGAATCGCTTGGCGCGTCAGGATCAAGGCAGTCGGGCCATCGGTGCGTCCCATGGCGGCGAGGAAGGCTCCGGCGGTTTCCTCGGCATCGCCTGGGCGGATCACATCGAGATTCGGGATCACGCGCAGGCCGCTGACGGTTTCCACCGGTTGGTGGGTGGGCCCGTCTTCGCCGACACCGATAGAGTCATGGGTGAAAATATAAGTGACGGGCAGTCCGGAGAGTGCGGCGATGCGGATTGAGCCGCGCAGGTAGTCTGCAAAGACGAGGAAGGTGGCACCACTTGCGCGGAAGAGTCCGTCATAGGCGATGCCATTGCAAATCGCGCCCATGGCGTGCTCGCGGATGCCGAACCAGATATTGCGGCCCAGGGGGTTGGATTTGGAGAAATCTCCGCCGTCCTTGAGATAATTTTTAGTGGATCCGTAAAGGTCCGCGCTGCCGGTGATGACTTGCGGCATGGCTGCGGCGATCGCATTGAGAATCGTGCCGCCAGCGGAACGGGTGGCGTCCTTGTAATCTGCGGCAAAGGCCGGGATTTTCTCGCCGAGATCGGTGGGGACCGCGCAAGCTAGAGCTTCGGTGAGTTGCTCGGCCAGAGCGGGATTTGCCTTGGCCCATGCATCGTAGGTTTTCTGCCACGACTCGAATTCCGATTGGGAGGCGGATTTTTTCGCGGTAAAGAACGCTTGGGTTTGTGGGGAAACGTAAAAATGCTCAGCAGCTGGCAGGCCGAGGCCCGCACGGGCGGATTCGCTGAACTTCGCACCGCCTTCGCCGTGGCCCTTGGCGGTGCCTGTGACTTCCGGGATGCCTTTGCCGATGAGGGTTTTGGCGATGATGACCTTCGGGCGGCCGTTGTTTTGTGATTTGGCCGTTTCAAGGGCATGGCCGATGGCTTGGAGATCGTGGCCATCAATAGTGACGGCATCCCATTTTTGCGAAGTGAAATAAGCCTCAGCGTCTTCGCTCTGGCTGGCATCCGCCATGGCGTCGAGCGTCACATCGTTCGAGTCATAGATGAGGATCAAATTGTCGAGACCGTTGTGGCCGGCGAAGGCGATGGCCTCCTTGGCGACACCTTCCTGCAGGCAGCCATCGCCGTGTAGGGCGATAACATGGTGGTCGATGATGGTGTGCTCGGCGGTGTTGTAGAGTGCGGCGGCGCGTTTTCCGGAAAGCGCGTAACCCACGGCATTGCCGATGCCTTGGCCGAGCGGGCCGGTGGTGGCCTCCACGCCGGGCGTTTCTTGATACTCGGGGTGGCCTGGCGTGATCGAGTGCAGTTGGCGGAAGTTTTTCACATCCTCACGGGAAACCGCATAGCCGGACAGGTGCAGCCAGCTGTATAGGAACATCGATCCATGACCGGCGGAGAGGATGAAACGGTCGCGGTTCAGCCATTTTGGAGCGTCCGGGCAGTAGCGCAGCGATTCGCCGAAAAGCACCGCTCCG
>CAYRLT010000403.1:0-2269 GCA_964425095.1 uncultured Luteolibacter sp. | reverse complement strand
CCTCCGCTTCTTCCGGCGGCTTTTTCACGGGCTTTGCCGGGAGTTCCTCCGGCTCGCGTGAAATGGGGGATTCCTGCGCCGGTTTTTCCCGGGCCAGCGCCTCGCACTCCTCGTCGCTGAGTTGGAAATCAAAGGCCACATCGCCCAGCTTCACGCTCAGCCCGCTGCGCAGCGGCATCACCGGCATGCGCTCGCCATCCAGCTTGATCCCGTTGGTGGAATCCAGATCGCGCAATTCATAGCCGCCTTCGATCCGCCGCATTTCCGCGTGCGAGACCGAGACCGAGCCGCAGTCGATCACGATGTCGTTGTTGCTGCCTCGCCCGAGCGTGACCACGCGGCGGTCGAGTTGGAAACGATAGGGCTGAGGGTTCTTTTCGGGAACGGTGATGGTGACGCGGGGCATGGCTTTGAAACGGGTTTTCAACGCGGGTTCTATCCCCAGCCGCGGCAGTTTCCCATGAAATTCTCCGTGCGGCCCGGGAGCGCTGGTTTCCTACTTCGCCTGCCGCGCGCTGGCCTTGAGGCGCAGGGCGTTGAGGGCGATGAAGCCGGTGGCGTCGTCCTGGTTGTAGGCCTGTTCCTGGCCGCCTTCCATGGTGGCGACGGCTTCGGAATACATGCTGTGCGGCGAACGGCGTCCGGCCTGCATGATGTTGCCCTTGTAAAGCTTGAGGCGGACCTCGCCGGAGACGGTCTTCTGGGTCTCGGTGACGAGTGCCTGGATGGCCTCGCGTTCGGGAGCGAACCAGAAACCGTTGTAAACGAGTTGGGCGTATTTCGGGATGAGCGAGTCGCGGATGTGCATGGACTCACGGTCCACGACGAGCGTTTCGAGATCGCGGTGGGCGGCGAGCAGGATCGTTCCGCCGGGGGTCTCGTAGATGCCGCGCGACTTCATGCCGACGAAGCGGTTTTCCACGATATCGACGCGGCCGATGCCGTTGCGTCCGCCGAGGAGGTTGAGGACGCGCATGATGCCGTAGGGGGTGAAGAGCGAGTAGCCGTCCTTTTCACCGGTGGAGAGCACATCGCCGAGTTCGCCGAGGATGGCGCAGAGGTTTTCGTGCTTCAGGCCGATGGCGTTGCCTTTTTCGAACAGGATCTCGATGTATTCCGGCTTGTCCGGGGCGTCTTCGGGTGAAACCGAAAGCACATACATATCGCGGTCCGCGGGAGTGGTGGCGTCATACCACGGGTCTTCCATGGCACCGGCTTCGAAGGAGATGTGGAGCAGGTTGCGGTCCATCGAGTAAGGCTTCTTCATCGAGGCCTTGATCGGGATGTTGTGCTCCGCAGCGTAGGCGATCATTTCGGCACGGCCGGGGAATTGTTTGCGGAACTCGGCATCACGCCATGGGGCGATGCATTTCACATTTGGAGCGAGCGAGGCGGCGGAGAGTTCGAAGCGGACTTGGTCGTTGCCCTTGCCGGTGGCACCGTGAGCGATGGCATCCGCGCCTTCGGCGATGGCGACATCCATCATGCCCTTGGTGATGCACGGGCGGGCGATCGAGGTGCCAAGCAGGTAGCGGCCCTCGTAGATCGCGTTGGCTTGGATCATCGGAAAAATGTAGTTGGCGGCGAAGTCTTCCTTGAGGTCGCCGATGAAACATTTCGAGGCCCCCGTGGAGAGCGCCTTAGCTTCAAGACCGTCGAGTTCATCGCCTTGACCGACGTCGGCGCAGTAAGCGATGATTTCGGCGTTGTATTTTGCTTTGAGCCAAAGAAGGAGGACGGAGGTATCGAGACCACCCGAGTAGGCGACGAGAATTTTCATATCGGCGCGGAGAAAAGCAGGAACCGCGCCGCCGGGCAAGCGCATTGAATAAACGCGGAAAAGCTGAAAAGCTGAGATGCTGAAATTGGCAAGCAGTAAGCGGGAACCTCTCTTATTTCAGCGTTTCAGCTTTTCAGCGTTTCAGCTTTTCAGCGTTTCAGCTTTTCAGCGTTTCAGCTTTTCAGCGTTTCAGCTTTTACCCCCTCGATTGTTCCAGCATCCGGAGCAATGGCGCTTCGGCGCGTTTGCGGAGGGATTCCTCCATTTCGACACGGGGTTGCAGGGTGTCCAGGCAATCGCGGAGTTTTTGGAGGGTGTTCATCTTCATGTAGCGGCAATCCGCGCAGGCGCAGCGGTCGGTGGGGCCGGCGATGAGATTTTTGTCCGGGCATTCCTTGCGCAGGCGGTGGAGCATGCCGCTTTCGGTGACGACGATGATGTTTTTGACCGGCGCGTTTTTGCAGTAGTCGACCATTTTTTCGGTCGAGC
>CAYRLT010000402.1:0-10148 GCA_964425095.1 uncultured Luteolibacter sp. | reverse complement strand
GATCGGATTCTCCTATCGAATGTCCATCAGCCAGCCCGCTGAGATTCTAACGATTTAACGGAAAGAAAAATTTCCCCCCAATTTTTGTTTCTTTGCAGGTGAGGTAATCCTAGCAAATCACGACAGACACAAATAGGCTATTGATCGGTGTCTACCGGGGGGCAGTAGTAACAGATTGAAACAAGATGTTTTATGATTTTTTCTGAAGGCCGTGATTTGGACGCGAGAGTGCTTGCCCGTAGCGGAGTGGAGGAGTAAGTGTTCGACCATCTTCGCAACGCTCCGGTTGTGGTGTCGCTAAAGCAAATCAGAACGGCTCATCGTCGCTCCAGGCGTCTTCGTTGCCGACATTCCATTCTTCGACCAAGCTCGGGGGGAAATCCTCGAGAAACTGCGAAGGCCGGCAGAGGAAATCGCCACTGTAGGATTTCGGATTCGTCATGGGATAGGTGAGATATAGTTCGTCCTTGGCCCGGGTCAGGGCGACGTAGAAGAGTCGGCGTTCCTCTTCTAACATTTCATCATCATCGGTTTCGAGAACCCGGCCGTTGGGAAACTGACCGTCCACGAGCCATATCAGGAAAACGACTTTCCATTCCAGGCCTTTTGCCTGATGGATCGAGGAAAGAGTGACTTTGTCGTCGTCGGACTCCGATTGATCGCCGGTGGGTTGGCCGTCGGTGGAGCTCATCAACGAGAGCTGGGCGAGGAATTCGAGGATGTCATCGAAATTTCCGCCATATTGCGAGAGTTGCTCGATGTCGGCACGGCGGCTCTCGGCGTTGTCGAAGGAGGCGTCGAGGTAATCTTTGTAAACCCCTTCGAGGATACTGAAGATCATTGCGGAGGGCCGGGCAAATTCGCCGTCGGGCGTGAGCTCATCGAGCGTGAAACAAAGTTGCTCCCAATGTTTGGCGGACTTTTTCGGAACCTTGAACTTGAGGAAGAGGTCGGACCATTTGGGCGGAAGTTCATCTTTCTCAGCCCAACCGGATTTCAACCACTCACTCCAGAGTCTGGCTGCCGCGACTGGGCCGAGGCCGGGCAGCAATGACACCATGCGGAGGAAACTGACTTCATCGCGGCGATTCACGACGAAGCGCATGAACGCCGCGACGTCCTTGATGTGGGCTTGTTCGAAGAAGCGCAAACCGCTGGTGATCGAAAACGGAATACCGCGGACGGTGAGCTCCATCTGGATATCCAAGCTTTGGAAATGCGCGCGATAAAGCACCGCCATTTCTTCTAACGGAACACCTGCTTCCCGAAGTTCCGAAATCCGCTGGACGACGAAGGCCGCCTGGGTGGATGGATCCGGCAGTGCGACGAGCGCCGGCCGTGTGCCAAAGGCCTCGCGGGAGGAGCGCAGGTCTTTCTCGAATCGGCCGGTGTTGGCGCTGATGGCGGCGTTTGATAGATTCAGAATCTCGGGCACACTGCGGTAGTTGATCTCGATGATGAAGACTTTCGCCCCAGGATAGCGTATGGGAAACCCGAGAATGAGCGACATGTCCGCGCCGCGCCATGAGTAGATCGATTGCGCGTCATCACCGACAGCCATCAGGCTATTGTTTTTTCCGGCGAGCAGGTCGATCATGCGACCCTGGACGGCATTGGTGTCTTGATACTCGTCAACGAGCACATGCTTGAATCGTTGTTGATAGAGCTCAAGGACATCGGGATTCTCTTCGAATAGTCGGACGGTCAGGACGAGTAGGTCGTCGAAGTCCATCGAGTTGGTCGCTTGCTTTTTCTTGATGTAACCTTGGCGGACTTCTTCGATTTTTTCGATCCAGTCGTAGAATTGGTCGTAGCGGGATGCGATGACTTCCTCCAGTGAGGCACCGGTGTTTTCGATCAGGGAGAAGATCGAGGCGATTACATCGGCTTTTGGGAAGCGGCGTTGTTTCGTATCGATATCGAGCGAGCCTACCACGGCGTTGAGAATCGATTTCTGATCATCGCGATCGAGGATGGAGAACGAGCGGGTGAATCCGAGATCATCGGCATGACGGCGGAGGATGCGGGAGCCGATCGAGTGGAATGTGCCGGCCCAGAGTGCGGACGTGTCATGCGGCACGAGTTCGCGGACGCGCTCGGTCATCTCGCGGGACGCTTTGTTCGTGAAAGTGAGCAACAGAACTTCGCGGGCATCGATGCCATGATCGAGCAACCAAGCCACGCGATACGTAAGCGTGCGGGTTTTGCCGGAGCCGGCACCGGCGATGACGAGAGCACGGCCGGGAGGGGAGGACACCGCAGCATATTGCTCCTCATTGAGCGCCGCCCGGTAATCGATACCGGAGGTGACGGTGGGAGTGCTGCGGTGAAGGGTGTATTGACGGGCCATGCTCGGCCGCAGGTTGCCACCTGCAGGGAAAGTTTGCCAGTGTCAGTTTTCGGATTTTAGTAGTGCGAAAACAACAGAATCACCAGCGCCTCCATCTTCACTCTGAAGTTAGTCAATCGAGACCGGCCGACCTTCATCAGCCGAGGTCATGGCGGCTAGGACAATTGCGAGGCTTTTGAGGTTATCGGCGGCGAAGTTTTCGGGTTCCCGGTTTTGTTCGATCGCGCAAAGCAGCTCGCCCATGCAACCGCGGAAGCCATCGGGAAACCACGAGCCATCGAGTTCCGCCGTGGCCGAGCCATCGGCGGTAACGATCTCCACGGATGAGATGCCGCAGATATCCCCGACGGCATGCATCGTGCCTTTGGTGCCGGTGATCGTGCAGGTTTCCCGCGCGCCGAAACGGCTGCAGCCATTGAATGCCAACGTGGCCATGCCTTGCGGGAAGGAGATTGCGGCGTTCGCTAACATCGGTGGTTTCACAGGCTGATTAGGAAAACGCGCGAGCGTGGCGGTGACGGAGGACGCTTCCTGATCGATGAAAAAGGATCGCGCTGCGTCAAGCCAGTGGATGCCGAAATCATAGAGCATCAGGTGATGAATTTCCTCAAACGGCGTGCCCGCTGTCCAAGTGTGGTCCCAGTTCAGCACCATGTGGACCGAGCCGACCTCGCCGAGGAGGCCCGCACGCACGACATGGCGCATGTAGGAAAAATATGGGGCCCAGCGGCCGTTCTGGTTCACCGCCATGCGGACACCGGCAACACGGGCGAGTTCCACCAGGCGCTCGCCAGAGGCAAGATCGACGGCGAAGGGTTTCTGGCTGAGGATGTGTTTCCCGGCGGAGATCGCCTGTTCAATCAACTCCGCACGGACCTTCGGATGCGTGGCTATATCGATGACTTGAATTCCATCATCGCCTAACATTTCTTCGACACTTGCGCAGACCCGGGCGTTTGGATAGAACTCCTTGCGTCGGCTTTCGGCGGCAGCAGGATTCGCATCGTAAAATGCGGCGACCTCCCAGCCCGCGGCCTTATAGGCTTTGAGGTGGTGCTCAGTGATACCGCCGCAACCGATCAAGCCGATCTTCGGGGCGGGACCGACGGGTGACGGCGGACCATACGGAAACACCGGCGCAAGGATCCGCGCGGCGACAGTGGATTTGAGATCGTAGTTCTTAGACATATCTTATAAGCGGATTCCCATCATTCCCATTCTCACTTCTCTCGGTCTCACCCAACCAATGGCACTGTCCCGCCCTTCTCGACGCTGAGGATTGCGGTGTCGACGATCTGTTGGCCGATGCGGGCGATCACGGGTGAGAGTGGACCATCGATAGCACGACCGGCTTCCAAGCAGTGTAGGACGTAGGCGATGGGATTGTGGAACGGATGCTTGAGAACATCGACCGACAGATCCTCGCCCTCGGGACAAGCAGAGGTTTGCAGGCGCACGGTGGATTCAAAATCATAACTGGAAACGCTGCCGAGATTACCGACGACCACAAACCCACATTTCGGTTGCGGTTGAATCTTCCACGGATCGGTGAAAGTACCCCAGCGAGTCTCGAACTTCGAAAGTCCGGTCGCGTAGCGGGCAATGACGATGGCGTGTTCGTCCACCTCAAGTCCGGCGGGGCGATCCGTGACGGCCGTCACTTCGATCGGCGCGCGGCCATTCATGAACCAGGTGCCGAGCGTGGTGCCGTAACCCAGATAATCTAACAACGACCCGCCACCGGATGATTTTTTATAGAACCAGCTTGCGGCCTTGGCTTCAGCAGTGGGCGTGGTTTCCACCTTATCCGCCGCATGCCAAAGCGGGCCGCGGTTGCCATCGTAGTAATGCACTTCGAGAACCTCGCCGATGCAGCCTTCATCGATGAGGCGCTTGGCGGTGACATGCGACGGATACCATCGCAGCGGCCAGTTGATGATGAGTTCCTTGCCGGTGGAAGCCATGGCGGCGATCATCGCATCCGCATCCACGAGGCTGGCGGCGAAGGGTTTTTCCATCAGAATGTGGGTCCCGAACGGAGCCACTTTTTGCGTCCACTCCGCATGTTCGGCCGTGGCAGGACAGAGGATGACGAGATCAGGTTGCGATTGTTCGAGGCATTGGTGGTAGTCGGTGAAAATTCGGTTTTGCGGAATCCCGAAGTTTGCGATGGCATTCTTCATGCGATCCGGTTGTTCATCACAGATGCCTACGATTTCCGCATGTGGATGTTCATGAACCATGCGCAGCAGGTCGCCCATGTGCATGTGGTCGAAATTGATTCCGGCGATTTTCCAAGGTGGTTTCATAGAGTGGTGGGTGATACGAAGGAGTAGGCGGAGGCGGGATTGGTGGTGAAGATTTGATGCAGATCCTGAACGTTTAGACCAGCGGATTTCATTTGGTCGGTGAATGTGGTGAGCAGAAAGTTCAGGCCGGGGGCTCCGCCATGCTGTTTCCAATATGACCGTCTGGCGGCGTCCATGCCGAGCATGATTTGAGTCGGAAATTCAGGGAAAAGATCCACTACCAAATCAAGCGTTGGATTTCCCTGTTCAATTTTCCAGCGGAAGGCGCTGTCGTATTCGACGCAGACACCGCTGGAGAGGATTTCGCGGTGATAGGCGAGGTCCGGCTTGCGATCGAGGTGGGAAAGCACGACGTGACGAAGATCCACGCCATGGCCTCGCAAGAGTTCGATTTGTTCCAATCCGAGGGTTCCCTGCTCGGTGTGGGTAAGGATGGGAGCACCAGTCCGGCGGTGGGCGGCGGCGGCGGCGGCGAAAATGCGTTCGGCACGGGGCGTAATCGCATCGCCGGTGGCGATTTTAATCAATCCGGCACGATGTTGGGTGAGATGGGGGATGGGTCCGTTGCAATCGCGCACATCAATGCCATGTGTGATTTCCCCGAAAAATAGCTCTGCCAATTCATCCTCAGAATAGAAATTCCCCCAATGCCCGGGGTCGTAGTATTTCGCGAGATGCAGGCCGGTGGGGCAAACGATGTTTACACCGGAGCGGCGCGATATTTCCGCGAGTTTGAGCACATTGCGGCCGGAATCGCAGGGCATGGAATCAATCATCGCGCGGCCGCCGAGTTGATAGAATTCGGCAAGCTCCCGCGATGCCGCGTCCACATCATCGAGCAGAAACTCCGGGTTCATCGCCGTGGTGTAGCTGGCATCGATGATGATGTGCTCGTGCGCATAGCAAACGCCGAGGGCGTCGGGGGCGATGTCGCCAAGGACTGTGCGGATGTGGGGCATGGGCGCGGGATTTTATTAATCGCAAATCAGGGAGATTATACGAATTGGTTTCGTGCTGGGGAAGAGCTCTTTCCTCACACCCATGGAGGGGCGGAACATGTCCGCCGAGCCCATGATTTGACAATGATAGAATCCGTTAGTCCTTGCATTGTCTTTCCATGGGCTCGGCGGACATGTTCCGCCGCTCCTTGGATCTGTTCAAATATGTCAAATTTTCTGATCATGGCGCAAGGTCGAGGCCTTCACCGTTTTGTAGCACCCTATAATTTTGTCCCAGCCGTTGGCATTCGGCTTCGTAGAGATCGGGGGTCGCGGTGTTGAAGGCAAACAGATCGAAGTGATGCGGGATAGCGAGTCCGGCATGGATCTGGCGGGCGAGTTCCGCCGCTTCGCGGCCATCGAGGTTTCCGGCGACGCGGCGCTCCGGCTTGTTGCCGTTGATCGGAAGGAATGCGAAGTCAGGGCGGAAGGGCGCGAGCGCGGAAACAAGGCCGTCATGCATCAGGGTGTCGCCGCTATGGTAGAAGGTGAGCCCGCCGAATTGCGCGATGAATCCAAGAAACTTGCAGCAGCCGTTTTCATCGCGTTCAACGGTATTGTGCGCGGCCGGGATGCCATGAAACGTAATATCCCCCACCCTCGCGCTATCGCCGGCATCGAACTCGACCAAGGCGGACTCAATGCGACCAAGGCGGTCGAGCACGAAGGCGCGGTTGGCACGGGGAATGACGAGTTTGGCATTTGGGTTGCTTCCTAGCAACGGCAGCAAGGTTTCGGCGTCGAGATGGTCGCTGTGGTTGTGCGAACTGGTGATAACGTCGATCCCCGTGAGCAATTCCGGGGCGATGACACGTTCGGTGACACGCGTGTGCGGTTTGTCCGTGGTGGCGTATTTGCGAGTGAGCGAATCCGATAGATAGGGATCAAATAGGACTGTAGCTTGCGGGGTGACGACCAGAAAACCGCTCTGACCAAGCCACCAGAGCCGCGAGCGACCCTCAGCGCGGGCTTTGGTGATGTCCGCGAGCAGGGCTTCGTCTTTTTGGTAGGCGGGAATCATGAGGTGGTGGCTTTTAAAATCTCGGCACGCACGATTTTAACACCTTCGCACATATTGGCGAGTTTGCGTTTGGCGGCCCATCGTGCGGTTTGACTGAGGCCGCAATCGGGGGCGAATACAAGGCGGTCAGCGGGCGCGTGTTTCAAGCAGAGGCGCACGCGGTTAGCGATGTCATCCGGGGTTTCGATGTAGTAACTCTTCACATCAACGATGCCCACGGCGACGTCCATTCGGTCGGCGATTTGTGAGATGAGTTCGATTTCGGCGAACTCGCGGCTGGCCATTTCAACATGCATTTCATCGCATTTGAAATCGAGGAAATCCGGGAACATCGGCGCGATGCGGCGGAATCCGACCGCGTGCCCCTTGAAGTTTCCGAAACACAAATGCGTGCATATGCGGGTGCGACCATAGACGGTCTCGACCGTGCGGTTGAAGAGATCCACGAAACGCTTGGTGTCTTCCTTGTAGGCATAACAACTCATCGACGGCTCATCGACGCTGATTTCCTGACAACCGGCTTCGACGAGAGCTTCAAGTTCGCGTCGAACGATCGGCAACAGCGCCTCGGTGAGCGCCCAGCGGTCGGGGTAATCGGCATTGGGCAGGAGGCGTCCGCTCATGGTGTAGGGACCGGGGACGCTGGCCTTGAGAGTGACCGGAGGTGAATCGGGAAACGGCTGCATCAGCCTGACAAGCCGTTGATATTCCTCGACCACACCAAGTCCGCTTGGAGCGGTGAGTTCGCCGACGACTTGGTGCTTGCCACGCTGATCGTGGGCAGGTGGGCCGAAGCGGCGGGGTGAGACGGATTCGAGTTCGATGCCTTTGATGTAACCGTAAAATGATAGATTGAAATCGAGGCGGGTTTGCTCGCCATCGGTGACAACATCGAGCCCGGCGGAAAGTTGGTCGTGCAGGGCTGCGATCACGGCATCGTCTTGCACCTCGGCGCGATCGGCGGAGCCGAATTTCTCGAGGTTTCCAGAGGCAAATTCAAGCCATGCGGGAAATGAATAGCTGCCGATGACGGAGGTGCGGAGTGGGTTGGATTTCATGGTATTGTGTTTGGAGAATTTTATAAGTCTTATAGATTCTATAAGTCCCATAGGACCTATTTTCTAACGATTTAATATCCACTCAGAAGCACCGATCTTGGCTTTACTAAATGGCGTTTCAAGCAGTGCTCCGCATTTACGCAAGCGCTGCTGAAGAGTGGAAATGGAAAGATCAAGTGCGGTGGTGGAGGTTTCCAGTGAGAGAGCAGCCGCGGTTCCGGCGGCTTGGCCCATGGCCATGGTTTGGGCCATCGAGCGACAGGATGCGTGAGCATCATGGGTGGCACTGAAACAACGGCCTGCTACCCAGATTTCCTCACGTCCGCAAGGGACGAGCGTGCGGTAAGACACGTCGTAAGCTTGGCCACCGGGGACGTAGGCCCAAGCGGTTTCCTCGCCGCCTTCGGCAGCGGGGCGGTGGTCTTCGATGGGCGCGCCGCAGAGCAGCACGCGGTCATCAAAGCGAGTGACATTCATGCAATCGTCGCGGGTAAGGCGGTATTCGCCATAGACACGGCGGGTTTCGCGCACTCCGATGTGGTGGGAAAGTCCGATGATGTGGGACAGCTCAAAACCGGGCACGCAGTCTTGGAAAAACTTCTCATAGATGAAGGCCTGTCGACGACCTTCACGTTCGGCTTCGCCGAGTTGTTGGAAGTCAGTGGGGTCGAGATCGACGACGCGTACCGCAACGGTGGAGATGCAGTTGGCGGCATTCATCGGATGCAGGCTACCGGCTTTGCGCGGCAGCGGATGCGTGCCCTGATCCATGGCGGTGGACATGCGTTCCATGCACATCTTCTTGCCACCTGCAGCTTCGTAGGCGCTGAGATCCACGTTGCTCATGCGGAAGGTGGTGGTCATCGATTGAGCGGGATCGATGTCGCCGGCATTTTCAAACGGTATGCCCGCATGATGACAGAGGTCGGCGTCGCCAGAAGCATCGATGAAGCGTTTGGCATGGATTCGGAAAAACCCTTGGCGGGTGGAAATGACCACGCCGCTGAGTCGGCCGGCGCTGTCCGTTTCAGCAGCGACAAGAGTGGCGTGGAGCAATACGCGGACTCCGGCATTTCCTAACAATTGATCCCAGACGAGCTTGAGTCGCTCCGGGTTATAATTCACGCCCGTGCCTGCACCGTAGGTATTGGGTCGAAGAAAGACGGCCTTGGCGGCGTCGAGCGCATCGACGACGCGGTCGGGAACACCGCCGACGACTTTCCGGGGATCGGTGCCAGGGGTGAAGAAGCCGTAGAATGTATCCAGCATCTGGGTGCTGGTGCCGCCGGCAAAGCCATATCTTTCTAGCAGAATGACGCGCTGATTTCCGCTTTCGCGAGCGGACAGTGCGGCGCAGCAACCCGCGGAACCCGCGCCGACGACAAGGATATCCGTCTCCGCGAGAACCGGGATGCGATTGAGAATGAGCGGGGCCGCAGTGTGAATTTCAGATTTCAAATTTCAGAGATTGGAACCGACGTTTGCATAGAGGCGCGCAAGGCGGTGGGCGTGTTCGTCATAGGCGGACTCGAAGAGTTCGGTGGCGCGTTCATTACCACAAACGATCCCGCTTGTTAGCACTTTGGGTGGCTGACCGTCGGCGATGAGGCAAGCGGCAGTTTCCGCTTTGAGCGAGTTGATGAGCAAACATCCGCCGACGGTGGAACCCGGAGCGACCGGAGTATCGAGGCCCGGAAGGTAAACCATGGCGTCACCGACGGGTGCTCCGGTATCAAGGACAAGGTCGGCGAAATCGGTGAGTTTTTTACCGCGTGCGTCGCGGGTGGTGGAAGCATCGAGATGAAGTTGGCTGACGAGTGCTACTACCTTGATGCCACGTTTTTGGAATTCCTCGGCCATTTCGATCGGCACCACATTGCAACCGCTGGAAGAAATGATGAGCGCGGTGTCATCGGAGCTTAGGTCGAAGTTGCGGAGGATGCGCGGAGCGAGTCCGCTGACGTTTTCGAGAAACATCGCCTGACGCTGACCGTTGGCACCGACCACAAGATTGTGGAATGAAAGTGATAACTCGACGATCGGGTTCCAGCCCGGGAATGACCCGTAACGCGGCCACATTTCCTCGACCATCATCCGCGAGTGGCCGGAACCGAAGACATGAACCATGCGACCGGCGAGAATGGTTTTGGAAAACCATTCGGCAGCTTGTTGGATGAGCGCTTCTTGGGCGGCAACGCGGTCGATGATGTTGCGGGATTTTGCGAGGAAATCGGCGGTTGGGGACATGGTGGAGAGGTTATTGGTTACTGGTTCACTACCGTCCCACAAGCTGAGCATAACGCTTCCTGAGCCTTGATTTCACGAGGCTCGGTGCTATTTCGAACGAAATGCCGATTGCGACTTTTTGGAGATAAGTTGATACAACCTTGGTTTTACGCGCCGATGCTGTCC
>CAYRLT010000401.1:0-3633 GCA_964425095.1 uncultured Luteolibacter sp. | reverse complement strand
CGGTGCCTTCGTCGGCCTGGACAAATTACGCAAACGGGAGGACCAGGCACCTCGGATCGGATTCTCCCAACAATCCGCCCATCCGGATCTGGAAGCATCCATGGAGCCGCTTTCGTCCCAGCATCTCATCGACTATGGATTTATACCTGAGTTCGTTGGCCGTTTCTCTTCCATCACGGAACTGGTTCCACTCGACTCGGTCACCCTCCGCAAAATTCTAACGGAAGCGGAGGGAAATCCTCTCGCGGCGAAAAGGCGGATGTTTGAAATCCATGGCATCGAATTGATCGTCACCGACTGCGCGCTGGACGAGATGATTACCCGCGCGGCGCAAATGGGAACCGGAGCGCGGAGTCTAAAACGGGTGATTCAAAACACTCTTGCTAGATACGACCGTCGTCTTCCGGAAATGGCAGCAAAAGGGGTTTCATCCCTGACCATCACCGGCGAAACAGTCCGGGGCGAGAAATCCGCAATTCGAACGACCACGCTGGATCCCAAAGAACTGGCCCAACTGCTGTTGCTCCGAAAACACTCCGGAGCTTACGCCCTTTGGGAAAAACGATCCAAAGAGGAATCCGTTTGGTGACCGCCTGCGATCACCACCCCGCGCATCACCTCGCGGCTGTTGTAGTCATCGGTCAGTCCGCCGATCTTTGGAAACACCTCCCGACGGCCTGGAGTAAGTCGCCTTCCGCCTTGCTTCTTTCTCGCCAAGTGCACATCAGCTTGGGAACATCCGCCCGCCAACCTTCCCGTCCTTGCCGCCCGTCTCTCCAACCTTCAATGACCGCCCACTCCGCGCCCATTTACAACGGTGCGGATTTGAGCGTGAGCATCTGTCGACGGATTTCCGGCTTGGGGACCGGACCATCCCGCTCTTCGCGTTTGCTCATCGCCCCTTTGACACCCGCACCGCCTGCATCACCGCCACCGCCCCTTCGGAAAACCGGGATTCCTTCCTGCTAGCGAGCCAAGAGTCCGGAGCTCCGCTCGCCTTCATTGGCACGGGACAGCGTTGGTCTGTATGGCAGATCACCCACACCTCTCCCTTTGAGTGGTGGAATGCTGAGCGCGGCAGTCTGGACGAGTTCTTCGCCACCTATCGCTCTCAATTGGATCCCAGATCCATCTTTCGTGCGAAGGCGTCCTCACGCGACAGTTCGCACCAGTTGAGTTTCGTGGATGCCGGGCTTCTGGAAATGGTGGAAGCGGAGAGCGGAAAGCAGGTTTGCGGCCTCATCGAGCGCATGATCGTGACCACCCGCCAGAAACTTCCAGAACTTAAACAACTGGAGGAGTCGGACGCCCAGTGGCTCGTGCAAGCCAACTTCTGGCTCCTAGCTGCGCGTCTGTTGCAAGACAAGCAGGTTCCAGGCTTCAAAACACTCGATCTCAGGAACTTGGAAAATGTTTTCAGCCGGGTCGGGAAGCACTACGGCTCCCGAATGCACCATGACCTGTCACCCCGCCGTCGACGTGCACTCACTGCAGCCGCCTCCATCCTCGATTTCCACGGTAGCCTTCGCCTGGTTAGCACGGAAACACTTGGTCAGATTTACGAGAATGTCCTGATCACACGGGAAACCCGCAAAGCTCTGGGCACCCACAGCACACCTGCTTGGCTTGTTGATTACATCGTCCGACTGCTCGCTCCGTGGATCGCACAGCTCCCAGAATCACGCCGCAGCGTTTATGAACCAGCCTGCGGCCATGCTCCCTTCTTGGTAGCTCTTCTACGCCACTTTTCCAGCACGGAGCCCTGCCTTACAATGTCCGACACGGACCGCCACGCATGGCTGCAAGCTAGGCTCGCGGGTACTGAAATCGACGATTTCGCCCGCGAAGTGGCCCGACTTTCACTCACGCTGGCAGACATTCCGAATGCCAATGGATGGGAACTCGACGAAGGCAACATGTTCAACAGCGGCAAACTCGAGTCCCGCATCCGAAACGCCGGGATCATCATCTCCAACCCACCCTTTGAAACTCGACCGAGCGAGGGCGACCAGCTCTTCCATGTGGGGCAAGCCGCCGAACTACTCCGCAGGATCAATAAGAATGCCCAACCTGGCACCCTGTTGGCCTACATCATGCCGCAGACTATCCTCGACTCGAAAAAAGCCACCGCCCTGCGACGTGACCTGCTAAACCGCTTCGAGTGGCTGGAAATCCTGCGTCTGCCCGACAAGGTCTTCGATAAAGCCGATGTCGAAACCGCCGTCATCATCGGCCGCAGACTCCAAGACGGAAAACGAGCCATTGCCCCGGTTCGGATCAAGCATGTATGGGAGGATGCAATTGGCAATTTCCGTGACCTCAATAAAGTCAAATGCGAACAGGAATTGCACCAAGCGGAAATGCTCAGCGAGGAATCCTCCTCCATGCTGGTCCCTGACTTGCGGCAGGTATGGAAGCATTGCGGTGCCGGGTCCTTGGAACATATCGCCACAGTCGGTCACGGACTGTTATATCACTCCGAGTCTGCGGTTGATAAGCAGGGTAACTCTTTGTTTCCTAACCGCCAATTTCAGAAGGTTTCGCATGCTACCCCTGGCTACGAACAAGGCTTCTTTGATCTGAAAGGAGCAAAAGACCTTCATTCCCTGCCGACCATGGAGTGGATGAATGCAAACCGGGCGGCAATCGCCGCCGAACGTGCCGGCTATGCCACCGGGTTACCCCAAATCATTATGAACTATGTCCGCGTGAGACGCGGACCGTGGAGAATCAAGGCATGGATCGATATGGAGGGACGTCGTGCGACCAGTAATTTCCTTATCATTCGCCCCCTTGGCAAACTGTGGAACTTGAAATGCCTGTGGGCCCTGCTCAACAGCCCGCTTGCCCACGCGTACTGCTACTCACACTCCACCAAAAAGCACATTTATAGCAGCAGACTGCTAAGGATGCCGATCCCTCCGCTCGACAAGGAGAGGGCAACGAGCCTTGCCAAAATGGTGGATCGCTATTTTACAATGGCACGGAAGCACTTCCATGATTCTGATGGTCCGCCAAAAGCACCCAAGGCGTGGACGGGCAGCTATTTGACTGGGATGGAACCTCCCGAGTCCACAAAGCATGCGATGGAACTCAAGCATCAGCTTTGGATGATCGACGCCGTGATTGTGGGCCTGTGTGGCTTTCCCCCTGAACTGGAACGGGATCTCTTGAACTACTTCACAGGCTACCAACGCCCTGGCGTCCCCTTCCATCAAACCGAATATTACCCTGCCGGCTTCCAAGGCGCGCAAACTCTCACCGAACTGCTATCCATCACCGCCGATTGGGAAACCAACAACGCCCGGCGACTCGAATTGATCGACCACGAATACGAGGGTAAACTCAAGAAAGCCGATGCTGCGGAATTGGACAGACTCCAGCACCTCGCCATGCTCCGGCGGAGACTCGTCGCGCCGCTTCCGCTGGCCGAGCAGGACGCGGAAATCGAAAAGCTCAAACGGGAGGGCAAATGGAGCGAATGAGCGACGCCGAGCCCTTCCAATACCCGGCGCAGCCCCACTGCCGGAAACACGGTCCCTCCGGCTATTCCGACTACGCCAATTACAAAGACTGGTTACGCGATGAATTCGACTTTCGTTGTGTCTATTGCCTGCGCCGGGAAACCTGGGA
>CAYRLT010000400.1:0-1708 GCA_964425095.1 uncultured Luteolibacter sp. | reverse complement strand
CATCCGGATGCCGATGCCGAGCGCATCAATGTCCCGGCCATCATGCCGTATTACTGGCGCTACCGCATGCATTTGGGCCTCAATGAGCTTGCGGCGGCAGATGCCTTCAACAACCGGATCACCCGATTGCTGGAGGAAACGCGCCGGACCCACAACAAGCGGGGATGATTTTTCACAGAGGGATGCCTTGACCGGAGCGGCGATGCGGAAATACGGTCCAAGCACTTGCCCGACCCCAGCTATCGATTCAGCCCAATATGAACATCCACGAATACCAAGCCAAGGAACTCTTCGATCGCTTCGGCGTGCCCAGTCCCAAGGGAAAAGTCGCATCCACTCCTAAGGAAGCCCATGATGCAGCAAAGTGGCTGGCCGTGAAAAACTTCGTCGTCAAGGCCCAGGTCCATGCCGGCGGTCGCGGTAAGGGAGTCTTCAAGAATGGCTTCAAGGGCGGCGTGCACCTCGTCGAATCCGCCGATGCCGCGCGTGACGTGGCTGCCAAAATGCTCGGTGAAACACTGGTCACCAAGCAAACCGGTGAAGCGGGTCGCCTCGTCCGTAAGGTGATGATCGCCGAATCCGTCACCATTCGGAAAGAACTCTATCTGGCCATCCTGATGGACCGCCAGTCCTGTCAGCCGGTCATCATCGTCTCTACCGAAGGCGGCATGGATATCGAAGAAGTGGCGGACAAGACTCCTGAAAAGATCCTCCGCGAATTTGTCAATCCGCTGGCCGGGCTGCAAGCCTATCAAGTCCGCAAACTCTGCGCCAATCTCGGCCTCACCACCTCCGCCCGCCAGTTTGGCCGCTTGCTCCACTCGCTCTACAAGCTCTTCATCGAGTGTGATTGCTCGATGGTGGAAATCAATCCGGTCGTCATCACCACTGATGACCACGTTTATGCCTTGGACGCGAAATTCAATTTCGACGACAACGCTCTTTACCGCCATCCGGAAATTTCCGCCATGCGCGACAAGGAAGAAGAAGACCCGCGCGAAGTCGCCGCCGCGGAATACGAACTCAACTACATCGGTCTCGATGGCAACATCGCCTGCCTCGTGAATGGTGCCGGCCTCGCCATGGCGACCATGGACATCATCAAACATCACGGTGGAGATCCTGCGAATTTCCTCGATGTCGGGGGCGGAGCTTCCAAGGAGCAAGTTTCCGCAGCTTTCAAGATCATCCTCGGCGATCCCAATGTGAAGGGCATCTTCATCAACATCTTCGGTGGCATCATGGATTGCAACATCGTCGCCGAAGGCGTCGTCGCCGCCGCTCGTGAGACCGGGCTTTCGTTGCCGCTCGTCGTCCGCCTCGAAGGCAACAACGTCGATGCCGGCAAAGCCACCCTCGTCGCCTCCGGCCTCAATATTGTCTCCGCCGACGGCATGGACGACGGCGCGAAGAAAATCGTTGCCGCTGTTCAATAACATTTTTCCTGATCACTGATCACTAACCACCTCTTCCCATGTCCATTCTCATCGACGAAAACACCAAGGTCCTGGTTCAGGGCATCACCGGCAGCTTCGGTGCACGCCACGCCAAGCTCTCGCTCGAATACGGCACTAAGATCGTCGGCGGCGTCACTCCCGCTAAGGGCGGCCAGATGTTTGAAAACACCGTGCCTATTTTTGACACCGTCTCGGAGGCGGTGAAGGAAACCGGAGCTACCGCATCCGCCATTTTTGTGCCACCCGCCTTT
>CAYRLT010000399.1:0-1754 GCA_964425095.1 uncultured Luteolibacter sp. | reverse complement strand
GATTCCGGCGATGACGTGCAGGAGCGTGGTCTTTCCACACCCGCTCGGCCCCACGAGGACCATTTGTTCGCCTGGGCCGACATGGAATTCGGGAATATCCAGGATTGGCAACGGGCTGCCATCAGGCTGGCGGAATGTTTTCTTGACATCTTTCAGGAACAACATGACTACGCAACCTCAAATTCAAATCTTTTGCTGACATGGCAAGTGACGCAGATGGTGGGGAAGGCGGACCACAGGGCAACTGTCGCCGGCATTCCCGTGCAATGCGCGGGTGCCAATCGCCCAACGCCGATCCGTTTGAGTTCATCAATGGTCCGCTCAATACGATGCGAAGAAGCGCCAACCAAGTGCATTCCGCCGATGACCGCGCAGATGGGGCGATTGTCGGTCAACTGACGGATGTAACACAGCGTGTTGATGACGCCTGAATGCGCGCAGCCCAGAAGCACGACCGTTCCTTCGGTCGTGTCGAAGAAGACCGATTGATCGTCTTCCAATGGGTCTGGCCTTGTACACGCCTCGTCCAAAAAGAATGGCCCGCCGGTGTCCTCAAAATCGGTAAGGCGTGGAACGGGGCCGGTCACAGTCAATCCATCCGACACGGCGGTTGGCCGATCGGTGGCAATGAACTGGTTACGGGAAGCCCGGATGGCTTCTTGCGAAGGATATGGCATACCGATTTCCCGAGCGGTGCCATCGCTGTTACGGATGAACTTCCGCGCGAAGGCCACCGGATGGGCGTAGACCTTCACGGATTGGGTGGATTTCAGGGCCTCGGCCACTCCGCCCGTGTGGTCGTAGTGCCCGTGGCTGAGGACCAGGGCATTGATTTCGCGCAGCGGAACCCCCAGCTTGTAGGCGTTGCTCGCCAGCACGCCACCCTGCCCGGAATCGAGCAGGATATGCCGACCGTTGTGCTCGATCCAGTAAGAGAGGCCATGTTCAGCCAGAACACTTGGCCCACCGGCCGTGTTCTCAACCAGAACTGTAATGCGAGTTCTTGCCATCATTTCCCCATTTTGCGGAACAAGCCGGCAAAGGACCGTTCCAAGAACTTTCCCGTGGCGGTTGCTCTCACTTCGTTGTCTTGGACTAACTCGGCCGTCAATTCATGGATTGGGCTGAGCGATGACGTGATCCACGCCCGAACCAATGCTGTGGTCGTTGTAGCCACCGGATGTCGGAAGCGAACTGCCAGATCGGCGGTCAATGCAACGATATTATGAGAAAACAAACAGTTGGTCATGGCTCCATCCAGCAGCATGGACACGACACCGCCATGTAAAACGTCTGGATAGCCCTGAAAAACCTTGTCGCACGAAAACGATGTCTCAACGGCACCGTCATGGGCGATACGGAATTCCAGGCCAAGTCCTTGCCCATTTGCTTCATTTTTCCGGTAAGCTCGGTTTCCTGCCTCTGCTTTTCTTTCAAACCGATCTGCAAATCCTTCTCTTCATCTTCACTCAAGACCTGGATTCCTTTAAATTCAGCCTGCAATATATCGAGCTTTTCATGTTCTTCCGAGCGACGCTCGTGCACTTTCACGGATATTCGGCTGTAGATCTCCGTGCCGGTAATCTGTTCAAGGATCGGCGCCCGCTTATCGGGGGAGGCCTGAAGAAAGGCGGAGAATCCGCCCTGGGCGAGCAGCATCGAACGGGTGAAGCGATCAAAGTCCATGCCCGTAGCCTTCTCGATGAAGTCACCCACCTCGGTTATCTTTGATTCGAGCACGGTTCCCGAATCGG
>CAYRLT010000398.1:0-3350 GCA_964425095.1 uncultured Luteolibacter sp. | reverse complement strand
CGATCAGCGAGATTGAAATTGTTTGCGGAATGCTTTCCGGCGTGGTGCCGAGATTGCCGGGAGAAAGCTTAAATGGGAACGATGCGAGGTTGTATGAATCATCCCCGCCATTTCCGGAGGGCGATAATGACGATTGCGGCAATAGCGAGCGGGCTTCCGTTAGTAACAACTCGCGCAAGGCCGGAATATCGACCAGTGCGCCTTGCGCAAAACTCGGCAGCATCATTCCTCGGCGAATTAGGAACAACGAACCTTCATACCACGTGGCTTTGAAATCGCCCACCGGATTGGCGGGTTGATCATTCGTGGACGGATTCAACTCCTTCAATTGCGCCAATTGATCAAAATCATTCTGAGAACGTAATGACTCAAGCTTGCCTTTTTCGAGAGATTTGGCTGTGAGAGGGATCGATGCATTTGATTGTTGATTGATGGCCCTATCAAGAATGCGATCGCGTGTCATCCACTCGGCTTTATTCGCGCTCGCTTGGGCTTTGGAGTCCTTGCGGATGTTGCTGTATGCCGCGACCTCCTCGCGCTGCTCAGGTTCAGGGATGGCGGATACTTCATCGGATTCGATCTGGCGTTGTTTTTTCTCCAGCCCTGAGGTTTTGAAATCCTTCATCAATCCGGGCAGTTGCATGCCGCACTGCTCAAGCGCCCTCGCATCACCCACACCGCGGATCGCCGCACCATCGGGGGTTTCAAATCGGACCGATACCGGTAGAGAAATTTGATAATTCGTTAGAAAAGACTCGCGAGAAACCCCATTTTGTTCAACTAATAACGAGGTGCCGAGGGAATCCATGCGCCAAAGAACAAGCCGGACGCGCTCTTGAAGCTCGGCGCGAATTTCCGCTTGAGCGCGCTCTTGCTCGGTGTGGATCACGCTGCGGGTGAGCCACGACATCGCACCCACGACCAGGCAGGCGCAGCAAGCAAAGGAGATCCAGACCCAGCAGTTTCGGTTTCTCATGATTCGGATTGGATGAAGCGGTATCCCTTACCGCGTTCGGTGATGATGCAGGCGGCGATGGATTCCCCGAGTTTCGCGCGCAGGTGAGCCATATGCATGTCGATCGTCCGGGTTTCGATGCGTTGCGGGTCCAAGTTCCACACGTGTCGCAGGATTTCCGCACGGGTGACAATCCGCCCGCGGGCATCGATGAGGTAACGCAGCAACGCGCATTCCTTATCGCTGAGGCTTTCCTTACGACCGTCCGGAAAAACCACCAAACCTTCATCCAGGGAGATCGTCGCGCCATGGATCTGCCGGCTCACGTCTGACGAGGGTCGTTCATGGGTGCGGCGCAACACAGCGTCCACCCGTGCTAACAATTCCTTCATGCTGAAGGGTTTGACCACGTAGTCATCCGCGCCATTGACCAGGCCTCGCACACGGTCCTGTTCTTCGCCGCGCGCGGAAAGCATGATCACCGCCTGCCCCGGACGCGCTTTTTTCAAGCTCGCCAAAATTTCAAACCCCGACGGCCCGGGCATCACGATATCGAGCAACAACAAGCGATAGTTCGCTTCGAGCGCGAGCTTCATGCCTTGATGGCCGTCCGCCGCTTGCAGGGTCTGATAGCCGCCGTATTCCAGCGTATCGATGATGCCAGTACGCACTGCTGCATCATCCTCGATGACCAGTATGGTTGGAGATTCGATCATGTCGTGTGAGTGAGCAAAGCATTCAGGGGAGCGCACCGCAAGGACGCGCTCCCCGATAGTGGATGAATCCGATCAGTTGGCAAATGTGTATCCGAGCTTGGCCGCTTGGTTGCGCGTCGCTTCGACCATCGCTTGATCGAGCGTTTTTTCGCCACCTTTGGCCTGTTTTTTCAACTCTTCCGTCACATGGACTTCGCGTTGACGGTTGAGGGTTTGGATTTCCGTTTGAATCGCCGCGCGGCTTTGGGCGGCCTTTTCGACGAATGCGACTCGTTCCTCAGGTTTGAGGGCCTTCATTTCCGCTGGCAATTCCTCGTCCTTGAGCTTCGCGGGATCAATTTTTTTATCCCGCACGGCATCGACCATGTCCCAACTGGCATTGGAATAATTCGTGCTAGCCTTGCAAATCGCGCGGTCGACTTCCGCGCCTTTGCCGGCGTTTGCAGAAGCATCTTGGTCGGCAGTCCGCTGGTTGACGGCGGCTTCTTCACGCAGTTTCCCGTAGCCGATGTAAGTGTCATTGAGCTTGCGGCTCAGCTCGGCGATCCGTGGGTCCTGCGGTGCGGCAACATGCACGACCGCCTTATCCTGATTGATGACCATGTAATCGCCGCCAGCGAGGGCCGCGCCATCATGCCATGAGCCGCCGATGCCTTGCTCGCGATCGCCGCAATGGATGGTGTTCACGATGACGCCCTTGGCCAGCGCTTGCTTGCAGGCCGACCGAGAATCGATCCGGCCTTGGGTAAACGGTTCGTTGCCCGCAATGAAGATGACCTTGTAGGTTTTTGGATTGGCATCCCATGCGAGGTCGCCAAGCGCGCGTTGGATGACCGCACCGCAGTATTCCTCGCCGCCATTGGTTTTAAGGGCAAACAATTCGCGGCTGAGTTTATCCAGATCGCGGGTCATCGGACTGACCAGTCGAATCCAATCATTGGCGATCGAATTCGAGCTATTGCCGTATTCATAAAGTGCTACCTCCACCGCCGGGGCCTTGCCGTCGCGTTTGGCCTCGATGAAAGTATTGATGATTTTCCATAACTGGGATTTAGCCTGGTCAATCAAGCCATCCATGCTGCTGGACGTATCGAGTAACAGGGCGATTTGAATGCGATTGCTGTCATCGACAGCGCCAGGATCGTGCTTGGGCGGAGCGCCAGGATCCAAGGAGGTTTTCGCGGGGCAAACCGTCGTCATCAGGGTGAGCGCCGCAAGGGCGAGTGGGATTGGTGTTTTCATAACGACTCATCCATAGCATGCACCGCAGGCCGCGTCCGTAAAGAGCATGTAAATTCAGCTTTACCACCCACGGGGCACCCGCAAAAAAAAATTCCCGGCAAGAAAAGCCATGTCTGTTCCGTATGAGTGGCTGAAATCAGAGATTTTCTCTCTTGCCTGCGCCTGCAAAACAACAAGAATATTTACACAATGAGTGCTGATTCACAATGGTATGTCACACAAGGGGAACAACAGTTCGGACCCTACAACGGTGCACAACTTGCCCAATACGCCGTAGAGGGAAACATAGCACCGGATTCACTACCGTCCCACAAGCTGAGCATAACGCTTCCTGAGCCTTGATTTCACGAGGCTCGGTGCTATTTCGAACGAAATGCCGATTGCGACTTTTTGGAGATAAGTTGATACAACCTTGGTTTTACGCGCCGATGCTGTCC
>CAYRLT010000397.1:0-7418 GCA_964425095.1 uncultured Luteolibacter sp. | reverse complement strand
AGGATAAGGATGATGGATGGAAGCGGAGCGGGGTTTGTTTCTTCTGGTTCTTGCGGTGTGCCCATCCCTGAATCGTCAGGATGTAATTACAAAGTACAAGTTTATTATCAGAGAATAAGAAATTTAGATGCGTTTGCCCTGGCTATGATCGAAGGTTTCAACAGCCGGGCGGAGAATCCGACGAAATGGGAAACAAAAGTGCATTCGAGCGCGGACTTTCTAGCGGAAATGTTGCGCGATCGGCCCGGGAATGTGGTGGTGATTTCGGGAAACAACGCGAAGAAGTCCCGTTATATTTTGGAATGTGTGAAGGCGGGCCTGAATGTGATGGCGGACAAGCCGATGGCGATCGATCCTGCGGGATTCGCCCTGATCGAGGAGGCTTACCGGGTGGCGGCGGAGAAAAAACTCGTTCTGTTGGACATCATGACCGAGCGCCATGAGATCAGCACGATGTTGCAAAAGGAGCTTTCGCGTTTCCCTGATGTTTTTGGAGAATTGGACAAGGGCAGTCTCGATCGTCCTGCGGTGACCAAGGAAAGCGTCCATCATTATTCCAAACTGGTGAACGGAGCGCCGTTGCAACGTCCGCCATGGTTTTTTGATCCAAAACAACAGGGCGAGGCCATCGTCGATGTGACGACGCATCTGGTGGATCTCGTGCAGTGGGAGTGCTTCCCGAATGAAGTGATCAAGTCGTCCGATGTGAAGATTCTATCAGCGCGGAGTTGGAATACGCCGATCACCTTGGGCGAGTTTACGAAAACCACCAAGCTCGACGCATGGCCGGATTATCTGAAGTCACTCGTGGATGCGAATGGAGTGCTGCAAACACGGGCGAACGGCGAGTTCATTTACACGCTGCGCGGTGTGCATGCGAAGGTTTCGGTGTTGTGGAAATTTGAAGCGCCAGCAGGTGCCGGTGATACGCATGACTCGTTGATGCGCGGCACGAAAGCCTCGCTGCACATTCGCCAAGGTGCGGAGCAGGGCTACAAACCGGTGCTTTACATCGAGCCTGCGGGGAAACCGGATGATGCATGGCGCGCGGCCCTAACCGCAGCCATCGCGAAAATTTCAGAATCCTTCCCGGGTGTGGCGGTGAAGGAAGCGGACGATCGTTGGGAAGTCGTAATTCCGGATAAATTCAAGGTCGGTCATGAGGCTCATTTCGGCCAGGTGACCGGAGATTTTCTCGGCTACTTGCAGGGCAAGACGTTGCCCTCATGGGAGGTTCCCAATACTTTGACCAAATACCGCACTCTGATGGAGGCGTTCAGGCTGAGCCGCTGAGCGGCTGTCTTAATATTGCTGAAGGCAGGCTCTAAGGTCAATCTACTCGGCGGTCTTGCGGGATTGTTGGTAATGGTTGGCGAGCCCTTGTGTTAGAGCGTCGGCATATTCGCGGAAAATGGATGGTCGCTGCTGGCCGTTGATTTCCCTCGTGCCTTCGTAGTCGCCGGCTTGGATGCGGGGGTAGTCGATGGTGGAGTTCATGACGTAAGGCTCGGCAAAAATCACCGGGCAGTCGTAGAGGCGCTTGGCGAGCAGGTTGCGCGCCCACAAGTAGGGGTTATTATTGACCGGGCGTGAGTTGCGTGAATCCGGCGGATAGATGAAAGGCGGCAGGCTGCTGACCGCGGCGAAGGTGTTGGCGACGGAGCTTGCGACCAGTGCTTCTTCTTCATGGGTGCGACGTAGGAGTTTCGCTAACAATGAAAGCCGCTGGTCGGCGAGTGCGATTTCCGTATCGTTGTAGCCGCCGTTGAGAAGGAAATGGAGATGGCTGCGATCGACGAGGGTTGGGTTGGTGGGATCGCCCCAGGCGTCGGCGTTGAAGTGGAGGCAGAGCACAAGATCGGGCTTAATGGAATCGTTGACGAGTTTGGCGCGGGCGCGGATCTCGGCGGTGCGGTAAAACAGGCGCTCGGCAATTCTTTGCAAGGCGGCGGGGGAGTCGGCGGCTTCGCCGGAATCACGGGCGTATGTCAGTAAGGATTCCGGTCGCAGCGGGGTGATGGGTTCGGCTTTGGTGCGGACGAGGGAAACTTTGGCTCCGAGTGCTTCAAGGCGGGGTTTGAGAAGTTGGGTGACTTGCAGTGTCATGTCGCCCTCGCAGACGGGAGTGCCCTCGCCGACGACAAACCAGCGGGCTTCGATTTTTGCCCATGAACCGCCGATGTGGCCGGGGTCGATGGCGATGTGGAGACCATCCAGCGGTTTTCCTGCAGGCGCGGGCGGGAGATCGGTAGTGGATTTCCAGCCACGCGGAGTGGGTCGAGTGAGTGTGGACGTGGCGAAGCGCAGGTGAAAAACATCGGGGGCTTCCGGCGTTCCGATGCGGATGTGGGCGGCGTTTTCATCCATTGCGATAAACTCCCGCCATCCTTCACCGACGGTGAACACGGTGGTGAGCAGGCGTTCGAAATCCTCGCGCGTGATGGTGTTTTGGAACACTTCGAGCGAGGTCCAATCCGGTGGTTCTCCCAAGATGGAGAGGGCGGGGGAGATGCTGGGTGCTTCGGCAGGGGGTGTTTTGGGTGCAAGGAAATGCTTGGCGGCGAAATAGATTCCGACGGGAATAAGGAGGGCCAGCACGACGAGTAGCGGGACCGCGCGTTTGAGGAGTGGAGACATTCGGGGAATTGGGTTGTCGGCAGGCGCGAGACTGTGGATTCTAGGGGCGGCTTTGATTTCAAAGCAACCATTGAACCATGTCCACAATTCGCATCTTGTTTCTTGGAGATATTGTCGGTGAGCCTGGCCGCAAGGCGGTCATCGAGCAGTTGCCGATCCTAAAACAGGCGGAGGCCCTCGATTTTATCATCGTGAACGGTGAAAACTCCGCTGGAGGAAAAGGCATCACGCCGAAGATCGCCATCGATTTGCTGCGCGCCGGAGCGGCAGTGATCACAACCGGGGACCATGTTTGGGACCAACCTGAAATCGTCGATTATTTTCCGACTGAGCCGCGCTTGCTGAGGCCGATCAACTATCCGGTCGGCACTCCGGGAAATGGCAGCGTGGTGTTGGAAACCGCCAAAGGCCGGGTGGCCGTGATGCAGGCGCAAGGGCGCTCATTCATTCAGCCGCCTTTGGAAAACCCATACATCGTTGCAGCGCAGGAAGCCGAGCGACTGCGTGCGAATGGGATCGGGCCGATCATCATGGATTTCCATGCGGAGACCACTAGTGAGAAAATCGCGATGGGGCGGATGCTTGATGGCAAGGTTTCCGCGGTGCTTGGCACGCACACGCATGTCCAGACGGCGGATGATACGATTTTCCCCGGCGGCACCGGCTATCTAACTGATGCTGGGATGTGCGGTCCGGAGGAATCGGTGCTCGGCAGAAACATCGAGTCGGTCGTGTGGCGGTTTAAGTCGGGAATGCCCACGCGGTTTCCCATCGCCAAAGGACCGGTCCGGCTGTGCGGGGCGATCATGGATGTGGATGTGGAAACGGGTCAATGTCTGGCGATCAACCGCCTATCGCTGCTGCTGCCAAGCGGAGAAGTGTGAAGCTCACAAGGTGGGGCAATAATCCCCAACACGAATCATTAAAGGCAGTGAGCTGAAGCCAGAGCTCCGTTAGAGGTAAGCTTGGTGTCATCGGCTTTCCAGCATTTTGCGAAAGCTCGGCAGAATTTTTTTAAACAACGAGTTTTGTCCGCCGCGGGCGAGTTGCAGGGCGACGAGTTCCTCGGGCGACGAGGGATCGGCGGGGGAAAGCGAGGTGATATGGTATCCCGGCGCGTCGATCCTTCGTTCGACGTGTGAGGCACCGGCGGGCTGGGTGATGCGCGCGGTTTTATCTCCGGCCCGCAGGATCAGAGAGGAAAGAGGCGGGGTGGCGGGGTCTTCGCGGAGGGCCACGGAAATAGCGGTGCCTGAGGTGGACTCGAAGGAGAAACGATCGGTGCCGGCTCGGTCTTTCCATCCGGCTTGGATGGCGAGCCAGGCGAGGAGTTGCAGTGCACTGTTTCGGTGTGCGGGGTGGAAGGTGATTTCAACGTGATCGATTTCAGGCAGTGCGTTCTGAGCTGCGGAATCATCGAAGATGCTGGCGATGCCGAGGCGGAATTGCCAAGTGCGGGTCCATGCATGGTCTTGAAGGATGATGTCGCTGTTTGAAAGGGCGGCCTCCTCGATGCGTTGGAACGAGGCGGCGGGATCGGCCCAGGATGAGCTGTCGATGATGAGTCGGTCCATCACGCTGACGAGGCGCTCGGTGAGGATCTCGGAGAGTTCTCCCTGCCACCAGAAGACGAGCGGAAGATCGGAATTGAGGTGGGCGAATACGGTGTTGCGGAAACGCCCCGTGACTTTGCCTGTTAGATAGAAGGCGATTTGCTCGCAGCAAACGGATTTCCGGCCATAGGCGAGGTGGCAATGGGCGGTGATCCATGCGCGTAGACCGGGAAGTGGTTCGGCGCGGTTGATTTCCACGAGGATAGCGCGGCAGGCGTGTTCCGTGGTGAGATTGCGGATGATGGCTGAGTTTTCGAGCAGGGCTCCGGGTTTCTCGGAATAGACGACGAGATTCATCAACGAGGCGTTGGTCCGTGCTTCGTCCTGTTCCCAGAGTTTGCGGAGCTCCCGATCGATCCCGGAGATCGGGACTTCGATGCCCAATTCAGGGCAGACGGGCGGGATGGATGAATCCGAGGCGGTGATCATGGGAGGTTTTTAGTAAGCCACAGATCGACGGCGAAGGCAAGGGTCCGGACCGTGTTGGGGATGTTTGTGAGGAAGTTGGTTCGCAGTTGATCTCCGGGCGGTAGTTTCTTTAACATTCGCCCGCCATGGCTGAACCCAATCCGAAAAAGCGCCTCAATCAGGAGCAGCGCGACGATATCACACGGCGTGTATTGGCGGGCGAAAAAGCGCCGAAGCTGGCTGAGGAATTCGGGGTGTCGCGCGCGTATGTTTCGTTGCTCAAAAACCAGGCGATTGACCCGGAGCGTTTTCAACACCAGGCGGAGGATAAATTCGCGAAGAAGTTTACGAATGCTGAAAGGGAGAAGATCGTTGGAATTGTTTCCACGAGCACACCGGAGGAGCAGGAATTGATCCCGACGCGCGAGCATTGGTCGCTGGACCACGGATTCCAACTCGTGTGGAGACTTTACCAGAAAAAGCCGAGTGTGCGGGCGATGAAGGAACTTATGGAGCCCTACATGCCGCGGCGCGAGGACTACCGATTTCCCAAGCCCAAGCCGCCGAAACCCCATCATGTGAATCAGCTCGATCCCGAGTTGGCGAAAGATCCGGAATTCGTGGCGTATTATCTTTCGCCGATTTGTCAGCAAATCGCCCAGCGCGAATACGAAGCCGCTCTAGCGGATTGGGAGGAGCGTTTTGCGGCTGATGAAGAGCGGGAGACTGCGGCGGCGGAAGCGGCGGGACCGTTTGCGGAAGCGCCCCCGGTGCTGGTACCTGGCCTAAGGGTGGGCAAGCATGCGAAGAGTAAGGGCCGCCCGTTCACGCCGCCGAAGCGCAGGAAAAAGCGCCGTTGAGGGCCGCGGCGGCTTGATGATTGCATTTGCGGAGCCGGGTTTTGGCTGCTAGATTGGTCTATGATGGACGGACACTTTGATGTGGACCTACTTGCGTTTCTGCGGGTGCCAGCATCATACCCGAATCACCCGCTGGAGGTCCGTGAGGTGCATACGCATGCGTCGCTGGTGCTCATCGTTCCGCCCTATGTTTACAAGATCAAGAAACCGGTGAATTTTGGGTTTCTGGATTTCTCAACGTTGGAGAAACGTCGATTTTTCTGCGAACGAGAGATCGCGCTGAACTCACGGCTCGCACCGGGAATTTACCTCGGCGTGGAGATGATCACACGGCAGGGTGGGGGATTTGCCTTCGGCGGGGATGGCCCGGTAGTGGAGGTCGCGGTGAAGATGCTTCTCCTATCAAAGGATGGTTTTCTGGACGCACGCGTCAAGGACGGGAACGCAGGTGTGGCGGAGATCGAACGCGTCGCCAGAGCATTGGCAATATTCTATCAGAAACAACAGCCAGATCCGGAAATTACAAAGTGGGGATCTATCGAAAAAACTCGCGTCAACACCACAGAGAATTTCTCGCAAACGGAGGATTTTTTCGGAAAGACGATTTCGCGCGCCTCCTTTGAGGCGATCCGGACATTCACCGACTGTTGTTATGAATTGCGGCGCTCATTGTTTGAAAAACGTGTGGAGGAGGGCTGGATTCGCGATTGTCATGGAGATCTTCATCTCGATCATGTGCATGTCACGGATGACGCCTTGAATATTTATGACTGCATCGAGTTCAATGATCGATTTCGATATATCGATGTCGCGAGTGATGTGGCGTTTCTCGCGATGGATCTGGATTATCACGGCAGGGCGGATCTCGGTCAATTTCTGGTGGAGCGAGTTTCCGAATCGTTAGATGATGAAGGGATGGTAAGTCTGATGGATTTCTACAAATGCTATCGTGCATATGTCCGAGGCAAGGTGGAGGGTTTGCACAGTATGTTGGAGATTGCCGGGGTGGAAGAGCGTGCTGCGGCGGCGGACCGGGCGCGACGGTATTACCAACTGGCCCTGCAATATGCGCTGTGCGGCACGGATGCGGCGGCGTTGGTTTTCATGGGGCGAGTCGCCTCGGGGAAATCATCGTTGGCCGAAGAAGTTTCGCGCGAACTTGGATGGCGATTGGTTTCCTCGGATAAGCTCCGCAAAACGCTCGCAGGAGTGTCGCTTTACGAACGAGGTGATGCCGAGAGTCGAGGTGTTCTCTATGCTGCGGAAATGACGGAGCGGACTTACCAGACGATGATCCGCGATGCCCGGGAAACCTTGGGACGCGGTCACGGCGTGATCCTTGACGCCACGTTTTCTAAACGCGTGTTTCGCGACCGCCTGCGCGTAACGCTCGGGGATGCACATGTGAAATGGATCATCGCCGAGGTGGATAACGAGACCGCACGCGAGCGACTCCGAATGCGCGAGGGGCTGCGGAATGTGGTCTCTGATGCGCGCGGCGAGGATTTTGAGTTATTGGACAATGCTTACGAACCACCCGATGAACTGCGCGGGGAAAATACTTACCGCGCTCTAACAGCAGTCGCAACAGAGGGAACTGTGCGGCGACTGCTTAATGCGCTGGCTCAGCGGCAGGCCCGGAGATTCTGTGCATGAACCAATTTGGCCCAGGCTGGGACGCCCGGGCCACTGGGTGAAAGACCTGCGGATGCAATGTTCGGACTCTTGGTGGAAGTGGAGATGTTGAAAGGTTGGGGCGTAAAAAAACCGGCTCGGTTTTCCCGGGCCGGTCTGTGAGAATGAAAATTTGATCAAGCGAGTGCCAGCAGCTTCGCCTTGAGTTGTTCCTTGGTGACGCTGGCTCCGACGATCTGGTCCTTCACTTCGCCGTTCTTGAAGA
>CAYRLT010000396.1:0-3823 GCA_964425095.1 uncultured Luteolibacter sp. | reverse complement strand
AAGTTCTACGACCGCAAATACGCCGAATTCCGCTGAATCCAACGCCCGCCAACCACTATGAATCCCATCGCCCGCTGGTCTGATATTCCCGAATTCGCCGATGAAGAGGCCGAAGCCCGGTTCTGGGAAACTCACGAACTCGATGGCCGCCTCATGGCCGCCTCCGTGCATGAGGCGGATTCCCGCGAATCCACCACCATCACCCTGCGCTTCGACCCCCGCATGCTCTCGCGCATCAAACGCATCGCCCGCTCCCGCTTCCTCAACTACCAGTCCATGATGAAACAATGGCTGGCCGAGCGACTCGAAGACGAAATGCGCAAGCTGTGAACATGTTTCGGCATTCCGCTACATGGTTCGCGGCCCTACTCTGTTGGATCGCCGTTCTTTACTTCGCTTCCTCGATGTCAGGCGGCCATCAGCAACCGCCACTATTCCCGCATTTCGACAAACTCGCCCATTTCAGCTACTTTTCCGCTGGCGGCTTTCTTTTCATCGGATGGCTTCTGCACAGAAACCCGAAAAACCCATCCTGGAAACTCATTCTTGGAACCACCATCCTCGCCATGGCCGTGCTGGGCGGCTTGGACGAGTGGCACCAAACCTTCACTCCAGGACGCAACGGAAATGACTCGTGGGACTGGCTGGCCGACCTGCTCGGAGGAAGCTCCGGCGCCCTCGCCTTCAAGTCCATTCATCGCAAGTTCAAGTGGGGTTCATGACTCATGGCGTCTAGCTGGGTTTTTGACCTTCACAAACCCAGCCCCGCTGGCTAACTCATGCCACATGAGTGCCAACCAACTCGAGCAATTGAAACAAATCACCACCGTCGTCGCCGATACCGGCGATTTCGAGTCGATGAAAATTTATCACCCGCAAGATGCGACCACCAATCCCTCGCTCATCCTGCAAGCCGCTGCGAAACCCGAGTATCGCCACCTCGTCGAGCAAGCCATCACCGAGTTGAAACCCTCCGGCCTTAGCGGTTCCGCGCTCACCGAAGCCATCCTTGATCGTATCCTGATCCTCTTCGGTCTCGAAATCCTCAAGATCGTCCCCGGCCGCGTCTCCACCGAGGTGGATGCCCGCCTCTCCTTCGACACTGACGCCACTGTTGCCAAGGCCCGCCAACTCATCGCCGCCTATGAAAAAGAAGGCCACTCGCGCGACCGCATCCTGATCAAAATCGCCTCCACTTGGGAAGGCATCAAAGCCGCGGAAATCCTCGAAAAAGAAGGCATCCGCTGCAATCTCACCCTCCTATTTTCCTTCGCCCAAGCCGTCGCCTGCGCCGAGGCCGGCGTGCGCCTCATCTCGCCGTTCGTCGGCCGCATCCTCGATTGGCACAAAGCTGCCACCGGCAAGGATTACACCGCCGAAGAAGATCCCGGCGTGCTATCCGTCCACGCGATCTACAATTACTACAAAAAATTCGGCTACCCGACCCAAGTCATGGGTGCCTCGTTCCGCAACAAAGGCGAAATTCTCGCCCTCGCCGGCTGCGACCTCCTCACCATCAGCCCCGGCCTGCTCGCCGAACTGCAAGCCTCCACCGAACCCGTCATCCCGCGCCTCACACCTACCGAAGCAGCAAAAAGCGATTTTACAAAAATCTCGCTCGATGAAAAAACCTTCCGCTACATGCTCAACGAGGACGCCATGGCCACCGAAAAAACCGCGCAAGGCATCCGCGGATTCGCCGCAGACATCGTGAAACTCGAAAAATTGGTCGGTGAAATGCTCGGCTGAATAATTTTGTAGCTCGACATCCCGCCGGGAATCGAGTGCCTTCCGCGCGCCGGGTTGGCCGTCATAATGGTCGCCCGGTTTTTTCTTATGAACCCATTCCTCCTTTGGCTTGTCATTGGCTTCGCCGCCAACATCGTCTTCGCATCGTTTTTCGAGTGGCTGCTCCACAAATACGTGATGCACCGGCCCTTGGGCAGCTTCCGCTACGCATTCCAAGCGCATGCCGTCGTCCACCACCAAACCTTCAAGGCCGACCAGACCTACCACCTCATCGAGGAGAGCGATAAACATACCATCCCCATGGCTTGGTGGAACGGTCCCGCTCTCATCCTCATTTTCTCCATCCCCTGCGCCCTCATCAGCTGGGCCACCGGCTTTTGGGGCATCCACCTCGGTGCGATCACCGCCTTCACCTCTTATTATTGCTTCTACGAATACATCCATTGGTGCATGCATCTCCCCAAAGCCCGCCGGGTCGAAAAACCCCGCTGGTTCCGCCTCCTCAACGGCCATCACCTTCTGCATCACCGCTACATGCACAAAAACTTCAACGTCGTGCTCCCCCTCGCCGATCTCTGCCTCGGCACCTTGATGATCCGCTCGAAAACCCGCTTCATGCAAGCGACCGGGCCGTCCGTCCCAGACGTCCAGCCACACTAAGCAACAAAGCGGAGCAGCGGAATCCCCTCCGCCGCAAGGAGTGGCGGAATCCTCTCCCTAGCGCTTTGTCGCGTCCGCCTCGATCCATCCCCAAAGTCTCTCCAAGCTATTGCGGACATAATCCTTGCTCTTCGTTAGGTCACCCCCGGCCGCAGCCTTTCCAAACAAGTAAAACTTGATCTTCGGCTCGGTCCCGGACGGACGCACGGCGAACGAACGCCCGTCCTCAAGATCGACAAAAAGCATTTTCTCCTTCGGCAGCAAATCGCCCTCCTGATCGTAAAGATCCTGTTTCGCAAAATCACGTACACGCAGCACCGCAGAGCCATCCACCTCCGTCGGCGGATTCTCAGCATAGGAATTCGCCAGCGCCTGGATTTTCGCCGCTCCATCCGCGCCTTCCATCACCAGCGATTTGCCGACTTCCAAATAGTAACCGAACTCGCGGTAAACATCATCCATCAACTCCGGAATCGTCTTGCCCACGGATTTCGCATAAGCGGCCACTTCAGCGAACATCAGGGTCGCACCATTCGCATCCTTGTCGCGCACCGAGTCCGATCCGAGATAACCATAACTCTCCTCTCCGCCAAAGACGAAGAAGCGCGAGTATTCGAGCCGTAACAGGCGAGTCTGCTCTTCAGTTAGGGCGCGGTAATCGCCCTTCTTATCCGCCGGAATCGCCTCCTCGTATTTGCGGAGCTTCCCGGCGATGTATTTGAAACCCGTGAGAGTATCCACGATACCAACGCCGAAACCATCAGCGATGGCGTGTTGAAGCTCGGTGGTCACAAAAGTCTTGATGAGCACGGCGCGACTGCGGTTCGCATGAGTGAGCCAGCCGAGATCAAAGCAGGTCTTGAGACGATACCATGCCATCAACGAACCGATTTGATTGCCTGTTAGCAGAACCATTTTCCCGCTCGAATCGCGGACGGCCACGCCCATGCGGTCGGCATCCGGATCGGTGCCGATGACAATTTCCGCGCCGGATTGTTCGGCCAGATCGATCGCCATCTTCAAGGCCGGGGCATTTTCCGGATTCGGCGATTCCACCGTCGGGAAACGACCGTCCTGAACGTCCTGCGCAGGAACCGTTAGAACCTCGAAGCCAAAACCACGCAACATCGGGACGTTGATGTGGCCGCCGGTGCCGTGGAGATTAGTGAAAACAACTTTGGTCGATGCTCCTTCCAGCAAGGTCGGGCGGAGCAGTAAGGTCTTGAGGCGTTCGACATAACGGACGTCCATCTCCTCGCCAAGCAGGGTGATCGTTCCGCGCCGGTCGGCTGGAACGATTTCGTAAGTTTCGGAGAGGATGGCATTCACCTCGTTGACGATGCCCGTCGCGTGGGGATCGACGATTTGCGCACCGTCATTGAAGTAAGCTTTGAAACCATTGTCATGCGGCGGA
>CAYRLT010000395.1:0-8741 GCA_964425095.1 uncultured Luteolibacter sp. | reverse complement strand
TCTTGCTGTTCGATCACCTGATAACCGGCGTGGACACGACCGAAGAACTGGTCGAAATCCACATTGCCCCGGGTGAACGGAGCGGCTGCGGCGGGGAGGGCGGCGCTGGAGGAAGAGGCACCGTAGATGGCGTCGATGCCGAAGACCCAGCGGTCGATGCCCGCCTCAGCGGCAATCATAAAGGCGAATTCGAGTTCCTCAAGGGTGTCCTCGAACGAGATGTCCACGGGTGCGACGCGGCCAGCTACGCCCATGTCACCCTCGGTGGCGGTGACCCATGCGTAGGGGGCGATGGTGAGCCACCAGGCGGAAGACGGCTTTTCCGGTGCCTGGGCGATGGATTGCTCGACGACTGAGGTGCCTGCCAACGCATGGCAGCTGAGTGCGATGGGAATGATGGCGGAACAAAGGTAATACGGATAATTTCTCATAATCATTGGTTGTTAGAATTTTCAGCTCTTGGGGAAAAGGAATGTAAGTCCTAGGCGCAGCCCCCACTCGGCCCCACCGATAGGGCTTTCCAGATTGTAGCGAGCACCTGCGAAAAACTGGACTGGTTGATCACCAATTTTCACCAGTTGGCTGACCACAAGGTTGACAGGTACGTTCCACTCATTGTTCTGCCAGTTGTAGGTATTCTCCAAATTCAGCGAGTAGGTAGTGGCCTGCGGTGTGGTGAAGCTAACAAAAGGCTGCAGGAATGTCGCGTTGACCGAGCCACGGCTATCATCTCCGGCGACATCCCAGATATGGTTGGCAAGCGCGCCGTAAGTCCACGGCCCATGCTGTTTCAGTACGACGGCGGTAGGGCCTACTCCCCATTTCTCCGTTCCGAGGATGGTATCCGTGGCGGTGGGTATCAGGAAAACAGGGCCGACGCCCCAGATTGGATCGCTGGATTTCGGTGAGAAGAAAAAGCTCTGCACGACATCGCCGAGACCGAACTCGTCCGCCGCACCGCCGGGTAAGATGCCATTTTGTTCGATCACGGGTAAGATGGTACGCGAGATCAGGTTCCAATCCTCATTCAGGCCGATGGGAATGACAGGCTGGATATTTGTCGTCCACCGCGTGCCGTCCCCGGGGCCGATGCCGAAGTCGTAGTTGCTTTGGATCGGCACGCTGATGAGATCGGCGACAGGATTGGAGAGCTTCTGGGCGAGATCCGCGTCTTCCGCATGGAGGAGCGGCGTGCTCAACGCGATGGCGAGGTATGGGATGCAGGGTTTCATGGGACGAGTGCTGATTTCAGGAACTGGAGAGAACGTGGCAAGGTGATGGAGTGAAAGGCGGCTCCGCACTCAAGGAGCGGAGCCGCTGTATGGGTTCAGGATTTTTTCCCGCCGGAAATCAGCGGATAGACGATGCCCGCGAGAGCCGCGCCGATGATGGGGGCGACCCAGAAAACCCAGAGCTGCGCGATGGCCCAGCCGCCGACGAAGATCGCGGGGCCGGTGCTGCGGGCGGGGTTCACCGAGAGATTGGTGACCGGGATGCCGATGAGGTGGATCAAGGTCAGGCCGAGGCCGATGGCGATGGGTGCGAAGCCTGCGGGAGCGCGCTTGTCGGTGGCACCGAGAATGATCAGGAGGAAGAAGAACGTGAGGACAATTTCCGCGACGAGTGCCGCAACCATCGAGTAGCCGCCGGGCGAGTGCTCGCCGAAGCCGTTGGATGCGAATCCGCCTGCGGTGGAGAAACCTTCCTTACCGCTGGCGATCAGATAAAGAACCGCCGCTCCGGCGATGCCGCCGATCACCTGTGCCACAAAGTAGGGAATCATTTCCGATTTCGGATGCCGTCCGGCAACCACAAGCCCGACGGTGACCGCCGGATTGAGGTGGCAGCCCGAGATGTGGCCGATGGCATAGGCCATGGTCATCACGGTGAGGCCAAAGGCCAGCGAGACGCCGACAAAGCCGATGCCGAGTTGGACCGGATTGTCGCCGGTTGTCAGGAACATCGCCGCAAGGACTGCGCTGCCGCAGCCGCCGAAGACGAGCCAGAAGGTGCCGAAGAATTCGGCGATCAGTTTGTTTTTCAGGTTCATGGCGTTGGTGGTATCTGTGGAGATAAGTTAGGGGAGATTCTGCTGCACTTTTTCAAAGCGGCTTCGTTACTGTGGATCATGGTGTGGAGGCGTCATTTTTCCGATACTTCGAAATCACCTGGCTTCCAACTGCGGTCGATAGCTGCTTCCGTCGGGCCGTAGAGACGGATGATGGCGAAGTAGCCTTTGTCAGGAACGGTCGCAAGCCAGTTGCTTTGCTTGCCCTCGGGTGATTGCTCTCCGAAGAAGAGCTCGGTGCTACCGTCGGGATTTTGCGTGGGCTTGTCGCGAGAACCGAGCGATGGAAACGGCTGGCCATTGGCGAGGCCAGATGCATTTTCCGCCTCGTAGAGAGTGACGGACCAGAAGTTCGCGGCGGGGATGTTGGCAGGCAGTTTGAGCCGATATTTTTTTCCGCCTGAGAGGGGTGCACCTTCGGAATCGGTGAATGCGATCATGTAGGCCGCTCCCTTGCCGGGGATCTTCGACAACATGCCGGGACTCACGGAATAGTAGTTGGTGAAAAACCAGATCCGGGCATCGAGGTCGAGGTGGTTGCCGACCGTGTTCTTCCAGGAAAGGTCGAGGCTCTTGAGCGGGCCGGGCGGAGCGATGTTATCCAGAGGATTGATCCACTGCCGGTCAGGATGGATTTTCAGCGAACCGGCGGCGTTCGATTCCTGGAAGCCGATGACTCGGCTCATCTTGTAAGCGGTCTTCGAGGCGCGGTCGAAGATTGCGCGGGTCTTTTCATCGGGAGAAAAAGGTTGTCCCTTGATGATTCCGATGGAGGCAAGCATCCCAAGCGAATCGGATTCAGCGAGATGGGAACCTTCGCTATCGACGAGCTTCTTGAGGTCGTCGAAAACACTGCCGTCACTCACCGGCAAAAGGTTTGCCGGAACACCGGACGCATCCGGAAAGACCATCGGTTTTGCCTCTCCATGGAGCGGGTGGATTTTCACCTTCTCGACATGCGCCACGGCGGGTGCGAGGTTCTTTGGATCTTCGTAAAACCCGCGCAGGAAAACGAATACGTTGTTGGTGCCGGAACGATAAACAAAGTGATCGGGCGGAATTTTACCGGAATAGCCAGGAGGAAGAATGAGGAATTTTCCGCCTTTCCCGGCATCGGGGCCGGGCAAGCCGACATCGCCTGCAAACTTGCCGCCATCGACCGGGATCGGACGCTGCCAGAAATCCAGCAGGATGCCCTGGAGTCCGGGAGGGGCGTCCAAAACCATCGGTCCGTCCCTCCCAAGGTCCAGATAACCCATGGCGTAGAGCACATCGGAGTTGGGGGTGGTGACGAGAGTCTTCGCGTCGAGGCGCTTTTTCCAGATGGGCAGGACATGGTAGCCCGCGCCGAAGACCTGCTCCGAACCGTTCTTCATGCCGAGCGTGTTGATCAGCGGCAGGGCCCAGAGATAGGTCTGGGTCGCCCGTTGAAACATCAGCTCATCGCGGAGTAAGGCGGCGGATTCCGCAGTGGGGCGGTTTTCCTGAAACGGAGTGTCGGCCAGTGCGTCGAAACGCGACATTTGCGCCTGAGCGAGGTAGGTGATGGACGCCAACGCGCAAGTGATTATGAATGCGATCTTCATGTTTGGAACGGTTTGATTTAGAGGAGTCGCTTGATTTTCACTTCACGAGTTCGATATCCGGCAGCACCCATGATCGGTCAAAGTATGGCTGCGTGGGGGCATACAGGCGGAAGTAGGTGAACCAGCCTTTGCCGGGTAGGGTCTTGATCCAGTTTTTCGCGGGCT
Organism: uncultured Luteolibacter sp.; assembly: GCA_964425095.1. GTDB lineage: Bacteria > Verrucomicrobiota > Verrucomicrobiia > Verrucomicrobiales > Akkermansiaceae > Luteolibacter. Next base: position 4,922 of record CAYRLT010000395.1, on the reverse strand, counting down.
TGCCGACGGGAGCTTCAGGGCCGAAATACAAGTCCACGGAGCCATCGGCGTTGGTGGTAATGTCGTCGCGCGAAGAACGGTCGGGATAGCTGCCGCTGTCGATCAGGCAGCGGCTTTCGTTGTCGTAGACGCTGAAGGACCAAAACTGCGCGACGGGCGCGTCTTTCGGCACCGTAAGCTTGTAGTTTTTGCCTCCGTCGAGCCACGCGCCGGTGCTGTCTTTCTGGGATTCGAGATAGAGCTGACCCGCGCCCACGGTGCGACCCATCATGCCGATGGTCACGCCCACGGCCTCGTAGAACCAGGAGGCGCGCTCATCGAGCTGGGTGTGATTCTCAGCTTCTTGGTTCGTTTCCTTGAGGAAGAGCGAAATCTCCCACTTCTTGCCGGGCCAGACGATGGCTCCCTCGAAGCGCTTCGCATACCCGTTGGCTCGGGCCATGAGTTCGCCGGTATTGGCGGCGTCTGTTAGAATCTGTTTCTGCCGTGCGTTGGGCTGGAAGGGTTTGCCTTTATCGATACCGAGCGGGACGAGCATTGCGAGGATCATGCGGTCACGCTCGTTCGGCGGCTCTTCGTTGATCAGCCGCGCAAGGCTTTCCCAATAGGCCATGCCGCGCGGCTGCTCGCCGGTCCACTTCCGGCCTTCAGGGCGGAGGTGTTTCGTGACCGGGGGATTCTCGCGCTGGGCGTAGGGGTAGATGTGCATCTTGCCGAGCAACTCCGCGGCTTTCGTCTTGTCCGGATCGAGACCGCGAGCGCCTGCCCACATGTTGTTGGTAGGGCAGCGGAAGACGAAGTATCCTTCCGGCTGCATGTCGGGGTGACCGGGGCCGAGGATAAGGAACTTGCCGCCCTGCATCTTCTCCGGCCCGAGAGCCCCGGTATCGGTGAGCGGGCGTTGCCAGAAATCAGCGAGGCCGCCCGCTAAGGCCCCGGCGGGAATTTCGAAGACCAGCGGGCCGGTTTTTTCGAGGTTTGGAAACGCCATGGAATAGGGCGTCGTGGCATTGGCGGTGAGCAACCCTAGCTTGTCCTTGTAGTCGAGGTAATCCACGTAATCGAGCTCGCCCGCGCCGAAGGTTTCGCGTTGTTCGCGCTGCCACTCGGCCATCGCGATGTAGGGTAAGGCCCAGAGGTAAGCCTGACAGGCGCGCTGGAAATCGAGGGCATCGTAGAGCTTGGTTACCGTCTCATCGGTCGGGTAGCCGTTCTTGACTTCGAGCCGGCCGAGAGGGGACTCGACGGTGCCCGTGGTGGGCAGTTCCTGCGCGAAGACACCCGCGCAATGGAGAGCGAAGGTGGCGGTTAGGATTGCTGTAATTGCTTTTCTCATAGGAATCTGTTTTCAGGATCAGCGAGCGAAAATGGTCTGCCAGTCGCTCTTCATATCGCTGATAATCCAGCCTTTCGCGGCGGCTTCGTCAAGTCCTTTGCTAAGCTTGCCGATGTGGGACTCGCGGTCGTAGGCCCATTCGCGCTCGGCGTCAGTGTGGTGGATGATCATTCCGAGGCGCGCGCCCTTGCCGCCGGTGGTCCATTCGAGCATGGGCTGATAGACCATCTCGGTGAAGGGGCGTCCGGTCGTGGGGTGTTTCGCGGTGACGAGCCAGTGACTGACGGATTTTTCGAACTCTTCAGTGGTCATGCCTGCGTGGGTGGCCATCACCATCTCGAGCAGGGCGTGTTCGCCGCCGGCAAGCGCGGCTTTCATATCGCCCCTGAGGACGGAGGCGAAAGGTTCCTTGTCCTTCCATTCGGGATGTTGAGGGGCAAGAGCCTTGATCCGGTCGAACACGAAGAAGGCTTGGAAATACATCGGCTGCTCGGCCCACAGCGTGCCGTCGTTGTCGAAGACGGCGATGCGCTCGGAAATGGGAACGAAGTCCGAAGAACCCTCTTTTGTCACTTTTTCAACAAAGGCGACGATGGCCTGCTTGGGCGCGGTGTCATTCCACGAGGGAAGGGGATCGGCGGCGCGGAGGAGAGAAGAGGTGAAAATCAGGGTGCAAGCGAGTGCGGCGTTAATGAGGTGTTTTGCTTTCATGAGGCGGATTCACTTTTTCGGTGGTGAATTCGCGGGTCGATCTCGCGACCGGCCCGCGTGTTTCACAATCGAAACTTGATGCTAACTAGTTGCCTCCGCCCTCTTGGAGTTTCTTTAACACTTCATCGAGCCCGAAGGTGCCTGCCTTCTGGCGTGGAGGATAGGCTACATAAGTGGACAGATGCTGGCCTACGTAGTTGGCAGCCGGAAGGATGGCATAGGCATGTTCAATACGCCATTTTGGATAGCCGATGGCCTGGTGGTCGGTCCGTTCAAAAGGATCGGCGCGCAGGTCGAACAGTTTTGGCAAGCGCAGGGTCACCATGGGATCCTGCCATACATCAAATCCAGTGGCGCGCTGCTCCTGGAAGACGATCTTCCAGCGGTCGTGGCGCAGGCCTACTACGTTGCCTTCGTCGCTCCAATAGAAGAACTCCTTGCGTGGCCATTCCGCTTGGCCTTGTAGCGCCGGTACGAGGTTGTATCCGTCGAGATGCACCTTGAAGGTCTCGTCGCCAGCCTTGTGACCGGTCAGTAACTTCGTCTTAATGTCCGGCTCGCCCGCGGCGGCCAAGAGGGTGGGCACAAAGTCCTCATGCGAAGACACGTCGTTGATCTGGGTGCCGGGCTTGATGATGCCGGGCCAGCGGATAAGCGTCGGGACGCGATAGCCGCCCTCCCAGTTGGAGTTTTTCTCACTGCGGAACGGGGTCATGCCGCCATCGGGCCATGAGAAGACTTCGGCACCGTTGTCGGTGGTGTAAATGACGATGGTGTTCTCTTCGATGCCGAGTTCCTTCAGTTTGTTGAGCACTTCCCCGACCATGCCGTCGTGTTCAGTCATGGCATCCGCCCCAATACCGAGGCCCGTCTTGCCCTTCGACTCCGGCTTCAAGTGCGTCCAGATGTGCATGCGGGTGGTGTTATACCAGCAGAGGAAGGGCTTGTCGGCCTTCTTGGCGCGCTCCATGAAACCGAGCGTTTTGGCGGTGACTTCCTCGTCGATCGTCTCCATGCGCTTCTTGGTCAGCGGGCCGGTGTCCTTCACGGTCTGTTTTCCGATCTTGCCGTTGCGTCCATCCACGGTTGGATCATCCTTGTCGCTGGCGAAAGACTCGATGACGCCGCGCGGGCCGAATTTCTTCTTGAACTCCGGATCTTTCGGGTAGTCGGGATCCTCCGGTTCCTCTTCCGCATTCAGGTGGTAAAGGTTGCCGTAAAATTCATCGAAGCCGTGGACCGTGGGCAGGAACTCGTTGAGGTCGCCGAGATGGTTCTTACCAAACTGGCCGGTCATGTAGCCGAGCGGCTTGAGCAATTGCGCCAGCGTCGGATCTTTCGGCGAGATGCCTTCCTTGCCGCCGGGCATGCCGATTTTCAACATGCCGGTGCGGAACCCGCTCTGGCCCGTGAGAAGCGCTGCGCGTCCGGCGGTGCAGCTTTGCTGGGCATACCAGTCGGTGAACATCGCGCCTTCCTTGGCGATGCGGTCAATGTTCGGTGTCTTGTAGCCCATTATACCCTGATTATAGGTGCTGATGTTCCACAGGCCGATGTCGTCCCCCATGATGATGAGGATGTTGGGTTTCTTGGTTTGGGCGGATGCGGCGGCCGCGAGTGCGACGAGGCCGCACAAAGCGGTTCTTATCAGTTGTGTTGGTTTCATGTATTTTGGTTGTGGTTCAATATCGTGATGGGAATTTTAGGCGGTGGCGGGGAAAGATACGGGGTTGGTCGCCCACCGGATCACGTCCAGAAGCGCCTGGGTATCCACGGGTTTGCGGAAGTAGCCGATGGCACCTGCTTTCTGCGCGGCGGCGCGGGTCTCAGCGGTGTCGTTGGCAGTGAGAAGGATGACGGGTATCGAATTCCGCGCGGTGTTGAGGCGTATCTTGAGTTCCAAGCCGCTCATGCCGGGTAAAGTCATATCAGTGATCACACAGCCGTGATGCGTTTCGCCCCCGGTGTTGAAGTGGGCGAGGAAATCCTCTGCGGTGACAAAAGAGCATGTGTCGAGACCCGCCGACTCCATCACGCGGATCAGCGCGCGGCGGACACTGTTGTCGTCGTCAATCAGGTAAATGGTGGGCGTGGCGGCATGCGATATTCCGGTTTCTTTTGAATAATCGATGATCATGTTTACCCAAGCATAAGCCTGCATCAGCGAATAGGGGCCGCCTACGAGGTGCAAGCAGCCAAATGCCAAAAACAGGTAGCGTAGAATAGGTTTCAAGGTGTGTTCATGCAGCCCTAGGCTTGAATTTCTGTAGAAGGTGTAAATTGGGCGGACGCTTGTCAACGGATTGTTCGGCTGGAGGGGATGAATCTTTCGCGAGTGAATCCAATCAGTTAACTGGCAATCCGTAGCGCCGCCCAAAATAGGCCAGATAGCGCGATAAGAAACGAAGCTGGCTGAGCTATCATCCTGCGGTAATTTTCCCGTTTCCACCAAGCCGCAACCATTACGTATGCGATGCCTATCACTGCCAGCTGACCAGCCTCGATGCCCATATTGAATCCTAACAGAGTAGGTAAAAAATCAGCAGTCGGAATTTCTTTCATGGAGAAAGAGTGAGCGAAGCCCATTCCGTGAACCAATCCCGAGGCAAATACAACACAAGACCTCCAACGACTGATCTTGTCGCTGAAAAGATTTTCTGCCGCAACGAAGGCAATGCTCAATGCGATTGCGACTTCAACTTGAAAAGAAGGAACCGATATTACTCTATACATCGAGAGAGCTAAAGTAAGTGAGTGCGCCAGCGTGAACAAAGTCATCTGCATCAGTAAGCTACTGAATTCTTTTGTTAGAAAAAACAGTGCGAGCAAGAACAGGATGTGATCCAACCCGTAAGGGAGTATATGCGAGAACCCA
>CAYRLT010000394.1:0-5858 GCA_964425095.1 uncultured Luteolibacter sp. | reverse complement strand
TTCTTTGCTGGTGCCTTCTTGGCAACTTTCTTCGGTGCTTTTTTTGCAGCCATGGTTTTGTGTCGTTGGAGTTCGCGTTCTATGTTTGTTTTCTCTTCCGGCGTTAATGTGCCAGCGGAGAGTATCGCGAGGAGCGCCTCACCGAGGCGTCCTCCAAAAGCATTGGTCAGGAAATCACATGTTGCCCGTTGGACGATTACTTCCTGGGAATACACGGCTTCATACACATGGGCTCTGCCAACCCGTGAACGCTTCACGAGGTTTTTGCGTTCAAGATTCTGCATGATGGTGAGGACCGTCGTGTAAGCGCGGTCTTTGCCATCGGGCAGTGTATCATGAACGGTGGCTACTGTTGCCGGACCATCATGCCACAGAACCGATAGGGCCTGTAGTTCGAGATTGGATGGATGTACCGGTCTTGCCATGTGCCTGCAACTTGCTTGCTTGTGACGATGAAACTAGTAGTTCGGAATTCCGTCAAGTTGAAATGTATTGATTTTTAAGAAAAGTTTACAATCTTTCAGACGATGTTTTTTACCGCTTACGACACAGACCGTACTTCATGACGCATCATCACTCGTCATCATCACCCGCCGCCTTGGGACGGATGATGTGCGCATCGATTTTTTTCATCGCATCCCAGAACGCATCGTCAGTGGGATCGCCGTTGAAGAGGACTGCGCCATCGGTGGAAACGATCACCATGTTAGGAAGATTCTGAATTCTTAGATCGCGACTGAGAGGCTTTTCCACGGCATCCACCAGCCATGTGCCGCAGGGTTTGTCCGCGTATGGCGCCACCATCTTACGGGCGCTAGCCATGTTTTCCGCGGAGCCGGGCGGCACCAGAGACACCACCGCGATTTCGTTAGAAGAGAGCATCGCCGCGGTCTTGATGAAGTCCGGCATGGCCGCCTCGCACTCTTGACTCTGCGCCGCCCAGAAGTGGAGGAGCATGGCTTTTTTCCCCTCGATGAGTTTTTCCAATGCGATGGGTGGGCCGGCAGCAAGCGGGCCCAAGGTGGATTTAAAATCGATTTTTACCGAGCGCATCGCTTCTTCAAGACGCAGGCGTTCGATGTGCGGAGCGAAGGCGGCGGCCTGCCGTGGGCTAAGCCAGAAGGCTTCGGTGATGTGCCGCTTGAAGGCATCCTTATCGCCTTTTTGAAGTGAGGCGATCGACTGGACGTATTCAACGACCGCAAGCCAATCCTCCTTCACTCCGAAAATCGCCGAGTCTTCGAGTTTGAAATCGTCACGCTTTTTAAGGAACTCCGGCAGCAGCGCGGCGATCGCCTGATCTTCGCTCCGGTCCACATGATAGAGAAACCGCGCTTCAAGGATGGTCTGCTCACTGATCCCGGCTTTACGCGCGGCGGCGATGGCGGCTTGGTGCGCGGCGATGGATTCCCGCTCGGATAAAAGATCGTCGAGCGCCGCCTCACGGCCAGCAGAATCCACGGCGGCCGGCGTGGCAAGCGGCGGAGCGGGTTCCGCCATCGCGGCGGCAAGGGCGGCGATCAGCAACAGAAATACAATATGGATGCGCATGAGATTAAAAAAAGAAAAGCCGCCGGAAGGAAATCAACTCCCGGCGGTGAAGGAATTCGATCAGCGTGGTGGAATCACCATCTTGCGGCCAAGCACCACGACATCATTGGTCATGCGATTGGCTTGCTTGATAGATGCGCTGGGTATTTTGTATTTCTTGCTGATGCCCGAGAGGGTATCCCCCGCAACGACGGTATGAATGCTGGCGGGAGCATTCGCGGGAACGCTTGCGGGAGCGGATTCACCAGCGGCTGCGGCCATATCCGGACTCACTGCTGCGGCAGGAGCCGCGCCGCTTTCTTCGTAGGCGGCAGGCGTGTCATAAATCGGATTTGCGGGATCAGGCGCGGGTGGCGCAACCTGACCGGCGTCAGCCGTGCCGTAAGGATTCGAGGTATCGTATTCGCTGGCTTTCTGCGAAGCGCAGGATACGAGCCCGAGAGCAAGCAACGAGGACGTAAGGATGTGGACGGTATTCATAATGTGGTGGGAGTGTTGGGGTGCGGATTTTTCACAGATGGAGACTGAAAAATCATCCGGCATGTTTCATAAAACGTGGCCGACACCCCCATTTATTCAAATTGCGGCGGATCGGAAACGGAAAAATGCGTTTGCGGTCTCACTGGTATGCGCGGCGAGTTGCTCAAGGGATTCATTGCGCAGTGTTGCGAGAAACTCCGCGGTATGAAGAACAAGCTCCGGCTCGTTGCGTTTCCCCCGGTAAGGTTCCGGAGCGAGGTAGGGCGCATCGGTTTCCACCATGAATGAACCCACCGGGCATTTGACTGCGGTGTCACGGACTTGCACGGCGGATTTGAAGGTGGCGACACCGCCAAATGAAACAAGCCCGCCAAGCGCCAGCACCCGCTCGGCATTTCCCCATGGGCCGATGAAACAATGAAACACCGCGCGGACCGAATCATGATAATCACGATAGATCGCGAGCGCATCCTCAAACGAAGCATGCCCCGTCTGATCGCGCGTGTGAATCACCACGTTGAGTCCGGATTTTACGGCGAGTTCGAAATGCTGGCGGAGTAAATCACGCTGTCTCGCCCGAAACGCATCGTCATCCCATTCATCCGGAGCTGGGTGATAGTAATCCAGCCCGGTCTCGCCGATCGCGCAAACTCTGGAATCTCCGGTGAATGCCGCAAGTTGCGAAACCGCGTCATCCGGAGCATGATGCACATCGCAGGGATGAATGCCGATGCAGGCATGAACCATTGGGTTCTCGGCGTGAGTGAGGTTCGCTGACAAATCCGCGAGGCTCGTCGCCAGAGTGACCAAGCGGTTGACACTTGCGGCGCGCGCGCGTTCGAGAAGGTCGGGGATTTCCTCCGACTGGAAACGATGGGAGGCAAGATGGCAGTGGGAATCGGTTAGCATGGAAATCAGCGTTGCAAGGCGGTAAGGAATGCCGCGACTTTTTGAAAGTCTTTGATTCCAGGTGAAATTTCAGCACCCGAGGCGATGTCGAGCGCGGCGGGTTGCACGCTCATCGCGGCAAGGCCGGCGTTTTCCGGAACGATGCCGCCCGCTAGGATAATCGGCAACTGCGGATGATGCCTGCGAAAATCCGACGCCACCTCCCAATCGAACACCTCACCAGTGCCGCCGTAGATGCCTGGCGCATGCGCATCGAGGAGGATGGCCGCTGCGCCGTAGTCGGTCGCGCGCTGCAAGTCCGCGCGGGTTTTCACGCCGATCGCCTTGATGAAAGGAATACCCGCGTCGCGAAATGGCGCGGCGTCCTCCGGTGTTTCGTCGCCATGAAGTTGCACCGCGTCCAGATATCCGCTGCGCACCAACCGCAATGGCAGTTCAGCGGGCTCGTTCACAAACACCCCGACTCGCAGAATTTTCCCAGCGAGATCGCGCAGCCACTCGGCGTCTTCCGGCGCGAGAAATCGTTTTGAGCGCGGCCAGAAGTTCACTCCGAGCGCATCCACGCCGAGCGAGACGAGTCGGCCCGCGTCCTCACGCGTGGTGACGCCGCAGATTTTCAGCGAAACCGTCGAGAGATCGAGAAAGCGTTCAAGCAAGGACATGGCGGGACCGTAATGGAAAATCCGCCGGATGGAACGCCGAACTTGGGGCGGCAGGCACACAGTTCGAGGGCGGCGGTTTACAAATGGTTCTTGACGCCCCGCTCCCGCCCCCCTGTCTTCCTGCTTCATTGCGACGTCTGTAAGGACGGCCAAACCCCATTCATCCCAAGCGAAACGATGTCCCATTCACCACCCGAAGAAACCGATTACATCCACAGCGAGAAATTTCTCCATGGTTTGATCAAGCACCAGCTCAAGCTCTCCATCTCATGTGCCGCGGCGTTTCTGCTGCTGTTGTTCGGGATGCCGCTGCTCAACTACTTCGCGCCGGAACTCATGGCGCGCCGCGTCGGTGGCTTCACCGTCAGCTGGTTGGTTCTGGGCGTGTTGTTTTTTCCATACGTCTGGATCATCGCCCGCATCTTCATCACCCGCTCAATGGCATTGGAAGACGCCGAGGTCCGCAACGCGGCCGAGGGCAACAAGCTCTAATTCCTGACATTTTTTTGACTTATGAATTTCTCACAAATTGATCCCTGGATTCTTGCCTTCGCCGGCGTCACCGTCGTCGTCACACTGTGGATGGGCTTCCGCTCATCGAAGAACTCCAAATCCGCCTCGGACTTCTTCGTTGCGGGCCGCTCGGTCTCCGTCGGTTGGAACGCGTCCGCCATCTCGGGTGAATATCTCAGCGCCGCGAGCTTCATGGGCATCGCCGGGATGGTGATGTCCTCCGGCTACGATGCGCTTTGGTATCCGGTCTGTTATGCTTGCGGCTATTTATTCCTGCTGCTGTTCATCGCCGGGCCGCTGCGGAGATTCGGCGCTTACACGATCCCGGATTTCGCCGAAGGCCGCTTTGATTCGCCTGTGTTCCGCCGCATCGCGGTGTGCTTCGTGCTCTTCATCGGCTTCTTCTACACCATGCCGCAGATGAAAGGCGCTGGCACGGCGCTCTCATACATTCTGCCAGGTCTGCCGTATTGGGTCGGCGTTGTCGTTGTCGGTGCGGTCATCACGTTGAATGTGGCGCTCGGCGGGATGAAGGGCATCACCCTGATTCAGGCGGTCCAATATTGGATCAAAATGTTCGCCATTTCCACGCCCGTTTTCGTTCTTCTATCCGTCTATGGTGGCTACGGGAAAAATCTCTCGCTCAACCAATCCGCGGCCGAAGCCGCAGCGCCGCCCGCCATCGTCCAGTCCGCCGATCCCGCTGAAATGCAACGCAAGGCGCTGCCGGAAAAAGCGCCTAAAGACGACGCTTGGCTCGCACCATTCGGTCCGCTCACCACCAAGGCTGTGAAGTCCGCCGCCGCCGCGCTTCCGGTCGAAGAACGTGCTCCGTTCCTCGCAAAAAACGAGAAGCCCTTCTCGCTCATCTATACCTTCTCTCTCATCGTCGCGCTCGTCTGCGGCACTGCCGGCCTGCCACACATCCTCGTCCGCTTCTACACCAATCCGGACGGTGTCGCAGCCAAGAAGACGACCATGTGGGTGATGATCCTCATCGGCGTGTTCTATGTCTTCCCGCCAGTCTTCGGCGTGCTGGGTAGAAACCTGATGCCCGAACTCTACACCGGACTCGCCGGCGTCAAGGGCACCGACGCCGTGGTCCTCCGTCTTCCCACCTTGATCTCACAAAAATACGGAATCGTCGGATCGATCCTCAGCGGCATCACTTGCGCGGGTGCCTTCGCCGCATTCATGAGCACCTTCTCCGGCCTGCTGGTTTCCATGACGGGCGCACTCGCCCACGACGTTTACGGCCGGATGATCCGCCCGAATTCCACACCCGCCGAGCGCATGAGAATGTTCAAATGGTGCGCCGTTCTCATCGGCAGTATTTCCGTGGTTCTCGGTTGCTTCGTCGAACCATTGGAAATCAACTTCATGGTCGGCCAGGCATTCGCCATCGCCGCCGCCAGTTATTTCCCGCTCTTGTTCATGAGCGTCTGGTGGCGCGGCATGACCATGAAAGGCGCGGCCGCCGGAATGTTGACCGGTGGGCTTTGCGCGCTCTTCGCCGCCACCGCGACGAATGTCAGCAACCTCTCACTCGACAAGGGTGCGATGGGCAAAATTTTCTCCGGCTTCGCTCCGCTCAATGATTTCTGGGCCGCCCATCCATTGCTCCGTATCCTCTGCGAGCAGCCCGCAATCTGGACCGTGCCCCTGGCGATCTTCCTCATGGTCGTCGTCTCCAAGGCCACCCGCAGTAGCGTGCCGAAGGATGTGCGGATGAAAATGCTCGTG
>CAYRLT010000393.1:0-4769 GCA_964425095.1 uncultured Luteolibacter sp. | reverse complement strand
GTTGGCTTCGACTTCGACCGGCACCTCGGGGAAGAGGGCGGCCATGGCTTCGACCATCGCGGTCGTGATGATTTCCCGGCACTCGTCGGCGGATTCCTCGCGGCACTCGACGACGACCTCGTCATGCACGGTGGAGACGATGCGGGCGGATTTCGGCAGGCGTTCGTGGATCAGGACGAGCGCGTGTTTCATGCCGTCGGCGGTGCCGCCCTGGACCGGCGTGTTCACGATGGCGGTGAATCGTTCCCAGTCGGACGCGGTGCTTGGAATCAAACGGCGGCGGCCGGTGCGGGTGCGGACTTCCGTGATTCCTTCCTCCGCCTGATTGTGGCTCACCCCGTGCCATTGACGGAGACGCGAGTAGGTGCGGAAGAACGCTTGGCGGATGTCGGTGGCTTGCTCTTCGTCGAGGGTCACGCCGTAGGAGGTGGCGGCGTAGCGGACGAGGCCAGGAGCGGATTGGCCGTAGATAAGCCCAAAATTTGCCGATTTGCTGGTCTGACGATCCTGCTTCGTGACTTCGCTTTCCGGTTTCCCAAGCACGATTGAAGCGGTGAGTTTGTGGAGGTCAGCGCCCGCCTTGTAGGCTTCGATCATCTTCGTTTCACCGGCAATCGCGGCGGCGGCCCGAAGTTCGATCTGCGAGTAGTCGGCAACGATGAGGCGCTTGCCCTCCGGAGCGGTGAACGCCTCGCGGATTTCACCCCGCCCGATGTTCTGGAGGTTCGGCTCCTTCGACGAGAATCGTCCGGTGGCGGTGCCGAGTGGCTCGAAGCGTCCGTGGATGCGGCCGTCCTGCTTGATGTGGTCGATCAAGGCTTCCGACTGCTGGGCGCGTTTGCTGGCCTCGCGGAATTCCAGCACCAGGGGAACCAGGAGGCCGTCGTCGGCTTCCTTGAGTTTTTCCTCGGCCGTGGATTCGAGTTTGAGACCTTTCGCCCGCAGCGCGGTGAGCAACTGGCCCGGACTGGCCGGATTGATCGACGGGTTGCCGAGCGCGGTGCGGAGGTTGTCGGCCGCCACTTGGGCGAGCTTGAGCGCCTCGTCGGCGATCTTCCGGAGCTTCTCACGCTCCACGTGGATGCCTGTGGCTTCCATCCCCACCACGCAGGGTAACAACGCGCACTCCAACGCCCACACCGTGTCCAATCCGGATGCCTCCAACTCGGATTCCATGGTGCCAAGCAGATCGTGGAGGTGGGCCACGTCGCGGGTCGCATAGGCGAGCTGGTCCTCGGTGAGCAGCATCGACGCCCAATCGGAACGGCTGTGATCGGCGGCGGGTTGGATGCCGAGGTATCGCTCCAGGCACTGGTCGAGGTTGTTGCCGGGTTTGGTGCCGGCCACCAGCAGACGGGCGGCGGTGAGCGTGCAAAGGACGCGCTTGGCGAACAGACCGCATTTCACGCGCAGCCAGAGCAGGTCGAACTTGGCATTGTGGGCGATGATGCCGGATTCCTCCAAGATCGGCCTGAGCGGTCCGAGATCGTATCCGACGGCGCGGAGGTCGATGGTCCAGATGGTGCCGCCCTTACGGCTGAGGGTGAGCAGGCGGATGTCGCCTTTCCACGGGTCGAGCCCGTCGCCTTTGCGCTGGCCGTAGGTTTCGATGTCCAGCGCGATCCGGTCGGCTCCGGTCAGGTCGAGGGCAATGCGGTCGAGATCGCTGCGGAGGGAGCAGAAAATCCCATTGGGGGACTTGAGGACATTGGGGGATGTTTCCCTATCGCTTTTATAGAGAGCTTTTAATACACTCTCTTTTTTATTTTTTTCATGTGCATTTTTTTCGTCTATATAAGTGATAGGAGAATGTCCCCAAAAGTCACCAAGTCCCCCGGATTTCATGGAAGGTTCGGGCGTTGAGGGGCGGATTGGCAGATCGTCCTCACCATTGCGAAAAAAGCGGTAGGTGGCGCGATTCTTCGAGCTCTGCTTGAGGCGGAACGTGATCCCCCCGAGTTCGCGCTTGTCGAACTTCACCACAAGCTTGCCGAACATCGTTTGACCCCGCCGCGCAGCGAAATCGATCCAATCAAACAGCTCGTGGACCCCCTCGTCCTGCTGGACGAACTCCTGGAATTCATGTTTCAAAACTTCCTGGTCGCCGAAGTGATCGAACGCCAACACAAAGAAATCCCGCATCGCCTTGGTGGATTGGTCGCCGGATGAATGGCTGTCTTCATGGGGGCGGCACGGGTCGGGCAATCCGGCGCAGTGGAGGATGCCGCCGACGATCTGCCCCCATTCTGGGAACGAGGTGAACGGCGTCGGTCCTGGCGGGCAGCCCTGCCTCACCCACTCGTTGACCAGTGCGGCGATGGCGGACAGCAAGTCGGCACGGTGCTGGCGGACCCAGCCTTTGATGTCCGGGTATTTGTAGCGGTGGCCGTTGATGTCATCCGGGGTGAAGCGCAAACGAATCCGGCGGCAACGGCGCTCGATGTCCGGCTCCCAGGTGGCGTTGTTGGCCGAAAAGGAAAACTCGGTTTCGTTGGGCAGCGTCATGGTTTCGCTCACCCCGAGGCGACGGTCCTCCCACACGCCCGAGTTGTCGGTGGCGGCTTCGAGAGAGGCGTAGCGGACGTGGCCTTTCATGTTGGCCAGATGGAAGAAGCGACTGCCGGCCATCAGTGCCGAGGTGATCCGTTTCCGCATCTCGTCGTCGCATTCCTTCGAGAGCGGGGCGCAGATGATGGAGCGGCCGGTGTAGGCGATGTGGGTGAGGTCGGCGCAGGTGTCCTTGCCGCAGCCCTCGCGGTTGCCGTCGAAGATCCAGAGCGGGGTGCGCTTCCAGCCCATCAGTCCCCGGCAGAACGGGGTGATGAAACGGGCAAGGGCGTGGACACGGGCCTGTTCGTCGTGCCACCAGAAGCCGCCGTTTTCCGGCAGGCCGAAAAGATCGTTGAGAAGCCAGCGGAGGGCCTCGCTGTGACCCATGGTTTTGAGCTTCGGCGCGTGCGGGTTCAACCAGGTGCCGAACCGCTCGTCGTATCCTGGATTCGGGTAGATGAGTTTTCCGTCGTCCGAGAAATGCGGCACCGGCACGTCGAGCACCCGGCGGATGCGCGGCAGGCAATCGCTGAAAAACCCGCTCACCAGCGTGATCCTGGCATCCGCCTCGCTCATGCTTTTGGGGACGAACACCTCGTCGCCCGCGTCATCCTCCCGGAGCACCCCGGTTTCCACCGTGCGTTCGACCGCCGTGACCAGTTCCGTCGGACGGATGGTCGAAATCATGTGGCCGGGGATCGCGCCCTTGGTGTCAGCGGCGGGAACGGTGGCGATCTCGACCACGTTGCTGGAGAACAGGAAGAGATCGAGCGCCGGGGCGATGGTGGACCCGAGTTCTTTGCCAAACTCGCTGTTGGAGCGGCCGAGGGCGGGAAGAATGATGCGGGGCCTGCCGGTGGCGTTGGTGGTTCCCGGCGACCAGGCGCGGAGGTTGGCGCAACGTGAGGTGATGATGCCTTTCTTCTGAGCCTCCGCCCATTCGATCAGATCCTTGATGCCGCGTGATTCGCAGTGGGCGTGCAGACAGCGGAATCCCGGCATGGTTTCCGGTTGGTTGAAAATGATCGTGTCGGAACCCGGAGCATCGGCCACGCCGCCGGAGTGATCGGCCTCCCACGGGCAGCGCACCGACCACTTGTGATGGTCCGGGTCGAGGCACTCACCCAAGCCGCCGAGGTCTTCCATCACACCCGCCAGATCGAGCGTGCGGAGATCTTGCTCCCATTTCGACCACCAGGGCTTTTCCTTGCCGGGGCGTCCGCGCTTCTTCGCTTCCGGAGCGGAAAAACCAAACCAGCGGCAGAGGTTGTTCCAACTCACTTCCGGGATGTCGCCCGTCACCTCCCAGGAATACGTGTGGCCGCTTTTGTGGACCGATGGCGACAGGACCAGGTTGAGCCCGTCCAGATAGAGTTCGGCGCTCACCTTGTCGTTGAAATGCTAGGAATTTGCTTTTGGGGTGAAGGCCGTTGAAAGAGCGATTGGCCGGACCGGAGGCGGGGAAAAAGGGGTTGGTTTTTCCTTGTGACTATTTGCGGATCTGCTATAGATCAAGAGGCATTTGTGTTTTGGTGTAAGATGTTTGTGACGCTGCCCAGAACGCACAGTGAAACATACCTCTTTGTCATAACTTTTTCCTCACGATGATCGTATACCTCGCCAACAAAACTCAGCTTCGGGAAGAGATCCTCTCCAACCGGATCGAGGCAATTGCGCACCGCAGCCCGCAGGAAATCATGGACGAAATCGCCGCGCTGGACGTCGAGAGCGCGGAAGTGCTGGGCAAGATCAAGCAACTCCTGAACACCGAGAAAACCCATGCCTAAGAAAATCGAAGTTCTCGCCCGCGAAGTCCGCCTCACCGGCGTCAACGACCAGGATTACGTCTGCCTGACCGACATCGCCCGCTACAAAAATGCGGACGCCAGCGACGACTTGATCCGCAACTGGCTGCGCAACCGCAACACCCTCGAGTTCCTCGGTCTCTGGGAGCAGATCAATAATACCGGTTTTAATCCCGTCGAATTCGACGGGATTAGAATGCAGGCCGGCCTCAATAGTTTCACCCTCACGCCGAAGCAGTGGATCGAACGCACAGGGGCTACCGGCATCCAATCCAAGGCCGGGCGCTACGGCGGCACGTATGCCCATCTGGACATCGCCCTAGAGTTCGCCGCATGGATCTCGGTCGAGTTCAAGCTCTACCTCATCAAAGAGTTTCAGCGGCTCAAGGAAACCGAGCGCCAGACTCTCGGCTG
>CAYRLT010000392.1:0-1582 GCA_964425095.1 uncultured Luteolibacter sp. | reverse complement strand
GAGGTCACCGTGGCTGTGAATGCCGAGACGAGCACCACGCCGAAGATCATCCAGAAAACCGCGATGATCCGCCCGGCTATGGTGGCCGGTGTTTTGTCGCCGTAGCCGACAGTGGTCATTGTGACGGCTGCGAACCAGAGGGCTGACCCTATGCCGGTGATGCCGCCATGAAAGTGCCCCGTGCCGTGATGCCGCTCGGCGAACCAAAGCAGGAGGCTGATCACGAGCATGGCCACGAAGATGCCGATGAGATATTTGGCGATCGTCCAATTAAAAAAATCCTTGAGAACGCTTTTCCATGCGGCTTCCCAACTGACTTTGTTCAGCGCGATGCAGAGGCTTGATGTCAGGAAGGGTTGGGTGAAATCCACGATTTTCTCGGCCGCTGGAGTCACTTCAATCTCGCCGGCTGCTGCATCGATTTTCCCATTCGCCACCTGCTGTATCAAATCCTCGTAAGGAACTTCGACGAACTCGATGGGTAACCCCGTGGCTTCGCTGATTCCCTTCCAAAGCCCCGGAGCGAGGCCAGTCCAAGTGCCGTCCGGGTTTTTCAAGGCATAGGGTGGCTTCTCGTGAATGCCGATGCGCAGTGGCGGTTTGGCGTCGGTCGCCTGCACATAGGAGAGAGTGCACGACAGAAGCAGCGCAAACAACGCGTGGCGCGTGAAGAGTCGTCTCAAGGCGCTTGGCAAAATTCCCTCCCGCATTATTGACCTCGCCGGATGCGTGATCCGGGGAAGTTGACAATGAAACGCCATACGATCTTTTCGCGGCTCTCGATTTCCCAAGTCTCGGGATTCACCTTGCTCGGGACTTCGTAGCGGCGGATGTCGATGACCGTGTCGTAGCCTCGGTCGGCAAAAATATCGATAATCATCGCCAACACGAGCGGGTCGGCGAGCAGGGGGTTCTCGGAGTTGATGTGGGCCCGGCCGGACATGTTGTGGCGGCGGATGATGGGCATGAATTTTTCATCAATGAGGGCCACGGATTGCTCGAAGAGGTCGGGGTTCTCGGCGTTGTAGGAGTCCAACCGCATGACGAGTTCCTGGCGGGCGTGGATGCTGAGCTCGCGGGCGATCGGGATGCGGGAAATCCGGTCGAAGGTGCTCTGGTCGAGCTCCAGCGAGCTTTGGTAGCGAAGTTCGTCCTGAATGCGCCGCTGCACTTCATCCACCGTGCCGTGGGCATTCACATAGTGGTAGTGGAAGACTTGGCGCAGGGTTTTCAGCGACTCGTAGGTGACCTCTTTAAAAGTGCGGTAACGGTTGCGGGCTGCCTCATCGGACAAATCCGTGGCGCGCGTCTCGACCATCTCGCCCACTCCGGAAGCCTCCACGGCGGCATTGTGGGCGCGGGCGCGTTCGCCACGGAGAATCTGACGGCGGACGGATTCGGCCTCGTCCACGAAAAGAACAACGATATGGAACATCGGTTTGCGAAACTGCGCCGCAAGCGGGGTTCCGATATACTGGTGGCGGAGGGCGTTGAGTTTTTCGTGGAGCAGGCGCAGGCAGAGGACCTGAACCTTCGTGCGAGGGTAGCCATCCACCACGACGCCGGTTTGGTTTTCCGGATG
>CAYRLT010000391.1:0-5000 GCA_964425095.1 uncultured Luteolibacter sp. | reverse complement strand
TGCGGGGTATAGCGTACGCCGCTCAGGCGGTGCCACAGGTCGGAATAGACGTGTTCGGCCTTCTCCAGGGGAGAGAACCGATAGACGCCCTCGACCAGCAGCAATGAAATGGCCAGCACCACCAGGAGCCATTTCAGTCTGGAAATGGTCTGACTCCACGCGGTCATCATGGAATTCCCCCTCCTTTCAATGGGCGGATAAGCCGCTGCGCAAGATCGGCATCCGGGCAAGCGCCTGCGGCGCGACCATCTGCGGCGTCTGCGGTCCCGTCTGCTTGTGGCGCAACTCCTCCACGATGGGCAGAGCGAAATCGAAGGCTTCCTGGAGCGACACCTGGCCGTCTCTGTTGACATCGGCGTCGGCCTTCAGTGCGCTCAGCAGCGAATAGGTGAACAGCCCGTGTTTTGCAGGCGCGTATTCCTGAGATTCCTCGTTGCCCTTGGAGGCGACGATCAGCGCGAACTGCGAGGCGGCGGAGCGCTTCATGAGCGAATGCGCCTCGAACTTTCCCTCGATGCTGCGCGCCTGGCAGGTGTCCACGATCAGCACGCGCCGTCCCGCCGCATCGCGCAGTGCATCGAAGAAGGCCGTCCAGGGGATCAGCGACGCCGCCTTCTCACCCTTCTGCGCATGGGCGATGTCCTGCGCCACCACGTCGCGCGGCACGAAGTAGTAATTGCCCGCCGCATCGCTGAGCCCGTGCGAGGCCAGGAAGATCACCACCGTGTCGTTGGGCCCGGCCCGCTCCACGAATTTCAGTGCGGACAGGATCGTTTCCTTATCCGGTTTCTCGGCGCTGTGATCTGAAATGATATGTACATGTATTTGTTCATAATTTTCTGAAGAACGTTTTTCCAGTGCCCGGCCCAGTTCCTCCGCGTCCTGTGCGGCATAGGCCAGGTGGCTTCGCCGGGGCAGCGCGGGAAAAACATTGACGCCCACGGCCAGCATGTAGAGGTTGCCTTTCACGGCTGTCGGGCGCATCTCGGCAGGCAGGCCGACATAGGTCTCGGCAATCCCCATGGAAACGCCGTTGAAGGCCTCCACGCGGATCTCGTTGTCCCGTGCGGGCAGATCGATCTGCAGTCTGCGTTTGAAATTGGCGGTTTCGCCGCCGGAAAGCCTGCGCTCGCGCGCGGGCGTGACGGGGATGTGGTTTACGAACACATTGTAGTCCGAAATGGCCAGGGCATTCTTTTCGCCCTGCAGTTCGAGCGTCAGCCGGAAGCGGCCATCCGCTGCCTGCTTTATATCCAGCGGCTTGAGCCGCAGCCGCGGCGGCGCGATGTCGCGCAACTGGGCGATGCGGAAGTCCGCATCCTTTGCGGGCGGCTCCAGGCTGCGCGTCGCGGGCCGAAGCTCCGCGCGGAACGTTGCCGCCACCACGTCGGGACGATAAAGGATGCGGTCGAATTGCACGGCGCGGTAAAAATCGGGTGTCAAGTCTTTCCCGCGGTTGAGATGCCAGCCGACATAATTGTCCCCGTACACGGAGGACATGTAATAACCGTCTGGCACCCAGGCGATCCAGTCGCGGCCGTTGTTGTGCGGAAAATAGGCCAGTACTTCCCGGCCATCCTGCATGAGGTACCAGCGGATCGTGCCGTCGGAGAGCGCCGCCACCGCGAGCCGGCCGTTGCGGCTGACGTTCACGCTCCAGGCCACGGCGGGCAGTTTGACGTGCCAGATCTCCGAGGCGTCGGGCTTGAGCAGCCGGATGGCCCATTCAGTGCCCAGAAGCACACTCTTACCGTCGGGGGCGATGGCATAGCAGCGCGAGAATTCATACTCCTCCAGCTTGGGCATCTTGCCGTTGACCAAGGGCTTGAAACTGTCCTTCCAGTCGGAGATCACGATGCCCTCGGCCCGCTGGATCGGTGCAAACAGCTCCGCTTCCTGTTCCTTCGCCGTGTCCTGATCACCGCCGCCGAACACAGTAAAACTGCGCTGTATGCGGTTATCTCTTGTGAGTGGATAGCGGACCACCGAGGTATCCGCCGATACTGCAAGCTGTGCATGGGCGTTGCTGAAGTTGGCGATATCCGGTCCGCGGAACGACTTCAGTTTTCCGTCCGGTCCCATGACGCCCACACCGGGGTCTTCGGCGGCAAAGGCAATCTGGTTATCCGGCATCTGCTGGACTTCTGAAATGCGGTTTTGCGTCAAAGGAATGATTTCCGGCGCGTCTTGCCCCTGGTTCTTCCAGCGGTAAACCGGGTTCAGGCCCTCACCGGCATACTGGCCGCTGGCATACAGCGATGTCCCGTCGGAGGACCACACCACGCTGGTGAACCCGACCTGATCTTTGATCCCGTCGGAAGCCGCATGATATTTGAAGGACATGTCCCGGGCCGAAATGACCGATATGACGGGGAGGTCGAGGAACCCGACGGCGATCATCTCCGCATCGGGCGAGAAGCGCACAGAGACCGGTCTTTTTCCGCCTGCAATTGCTCGGCGCCCGATCAGTTTAAAATCACGATTGTACAACCGGACGAAACCGTCCAGCGCCGTGACGACGATGCGCCCCCGGCGGCTGATGTCCAGATCCATCACATCGTCTTTGTACTGGGCGTCGGCCGCCAGGGTTTGGCCGTCCGAAAGGCGCAGCACCTGAAAGCCCGAATAGCCCTGCAATCCCACTGCCAGATGTTTGCCGTCGGGCATCCAGGCCAGCGCATTGACGACGTTCTCAAACCCGCCGATGCGGCGGATCAACTCGCCGCTGGCTACATCGAAAAAATAAATGGAGGCTTTTTTATCCCAATCCCAGGTCGTCCAGCCGCCGGTCGCCACGGTCTTTCCGTCCTGCGACACCGCGATGGCGTACAACTGTCCCTCATGGCTGGCATCCAGGGGCACGCGCAGCACTGAAATCAGCCGCATTTCCGGCATCTGCCAGACGCGGACGGTCTTGTCGTCGGAGCACGTGATGAGGCGGTTGCGCGGCAGATCCGGCAGGACGCGCCGGATCTGGGTGGTATGCATGCCCGTTTCGACACGCAACAGTGGGGTGGTGATGGGTTCGGCCGCCTGTGCGATATGGAAGACGGCCAAGGACAGCAACAGGTTAAGGGCCAAAGCAAGCATCCGAGAGGCCACAGCACTATTCCTTTCGTACTACTCGAGGCCTAATTCGGCCACCTGAGTCATACTAATCCCATTGGAGATCTTGATGATTTTCTTACGCTTCAGATCCTCTTCACCTTCCTCCTCATCCTCCACCGGGATGATTTCACCGAGCTGAATATTGGCGGCAAGACGATTGGCTTCCACCTCCTGCTCCGGCCCGGGCGTGATGGGCACACCTACTACCTCTCCTGACGGTAATGCATATCCTGCAACAAAGGGCGTACCTGGTGCACCTGGCGGGAGCGCCCCAGATAGGATCGGCGCGTTTGGCCCTGCAATCGTCGGACCCGGCCCTATCACACTGAGGGTGGGGTTGGGAGTGGGCAATCGATCTACTGGTGTTATGTCAATGGTGGTCGCATAGTCTTCACCTGGTAGATATTTATATGTTTCTTGAGAAACACCTTCTGAAATATATTTAAATTCTTGTAAAAGTGACGTTTTGCCTAATCCAACTTGGATTCCATTTCCAAATGAAATCCAACCTGTTTTTATCCCGTCACCATAAGCCTTTATTGTGATATTGCCCTCCGCCCGTGCTTCCTGCATCGTGATGTTGCCGTTGAGTGCCTCAATATAGAGACTCGCAACCCCCTTATCCAGGGGATTCCAAAACATTGATGGTGCCGCTAATGTTAAAACATGTGCCCCAATGGTCTGGCCGATGATGACATTGCCGTTATTAGCAATCAAGCTGACGGGCCCCAGGGCCTCGATTCTATTTGGTAAATAAATGGCCGTCTGCATTCCGTCGGTATTGTCGATTGCACTGCCCGCCGTCAGGCCCAATGATGATTGACCGGAAACATGGATATCTTTCATTGAGATGCTGCCGGTGGCCGTGGCCGTCAGCCCGCCTGCCTCATAAACCCAAGCCAGGTTACTGACGGAGATGTTTCCCGGTCCACTGGGCGACCATGTATTTTTTAGGGGTGCCACAAATACGTCCGCGATCTGATAGTTGTCTCCAAATGCCGTGAAAGGATTCGTTCCGGCGGAGAGGTTGAGGTTTGATGTGATATAGGAGTATGGGCGGTAGGCTTGATTTCCGTAAACATCTATAAATGCGTTTACTGAGAAGCTACCAACAGCAATGTTCCCGCCAGCCTTCTCGGTGATATTCCAGCCATAGATACCCCCGGAGTTTGTAATATCCCCCCCGGCGTACAAACTGGCGTTTCCCAGAGTATATCCCCAAGGTCCGGACATGTTGATATTGTCACGCGCAATCACCTCAAGGAAGGAAGGTCCGCTTACCTTCAGCCCGTCAACGCTGCCCTTATCAGAAATCGCTTTAATCTGGCTGCTTTCTCCCGTATAGAATGCACCGATTCCCTTTGATCCGGCCAGGTAAACCCATGCGGGATATCCTGCTTCATATACGCCCACCTCGCCCCAGCGGCTTTCTTTAATATTGCCCCCACTGGAAACACTTTGAAGCGTGCCCTCCGTTGACTTCACCGTTAAATCAGCGCCTGTCCGCAGTACCGAAACCTCGATATTTCCCTTTGCCTCGAGCCTCAAATTTCCCACATAGGCGTCGATATCGCTCAGAACGGAGGTGGAGTTCCAGCCTGTGTTCGGATC
Source organism: uncultured Luteolibacter sp. (assembly GCA_964425095.1). Taxonomy (GTDB): domain Bacteria; phylum Verrucomicrobiota; class Verrucomicrobiia; order Verrucomicrobiales; family Akkermansiaceae; genus Luteolibacter. Next base: position 281 of record CAYRLT010000391.1, on the reverse strand, counting down.
TGCCTCAGGGGTCATGAATATTCCTCCAAGCCATCCCGACCGCCTTGCTGTAGCCTCACCAGCGTACAGATTGATATCGCAGCCGTTGGAATAGATGCGCTGATTGACATAGATGGAATCCCCGGCACTTAAGGTTACTGCCCCTGTTGTATTCGGTATCGTTTGGTTGATCGTAATGTCCCCATTATTGGAAGTCAGGTTCAGCGGACCCGTGGTGAAATAACCAGTGGTCGGCTTGAGATTGACTAAATAAACGCCATTGCTGTCTGTATGGGTGAGGT
>CAYRLT010000390.1:0-13103 GCA_964425095.1 uncultured Luteolibacter sp. | reverse complement strand
GCCCCTCTCGCCATGACGATCCTCCAGGAACTCGAAGCCCGCCTCGCCTCCGCCCTTGCCACCACCCTCGGCGAGCCGACCTCCGCCGCCGTCACCGCCGCAGCGGACCTACGCTTCGGCGATTACCAATCGAACGCCGCCATGGTGCTCGCCAAGCTGCGCAAAACCAACCCACGCGCCCTAGCCCAGGAAATCATCGACCACCTCCAACTCGACGTCCTCGCCACCGCCGACATCGCCGGCCCCGGATTCATCAATTTCCGCATCCTCCCACAAGCCTACGCCGCCCACGCCTCCGCCCTGCTGCGCGATCCGAAACTCGGCGTCCCCGCCATCGGCGAAGGCCAAACCGTCGTCATCGATTTCTCCGCGCCCAACGTCGCCAAACCCATGCACGTCGGCCACATCCGCTCGACGATCATCGGCGATTCTCTTTGCCGCATCGCGCGTTTCCTCGGTTTCAAAGTCATCGCGGACAACCACATCGGCGATTGGGGGACCCAGTTCGGAATGATCCTCCACGGCTGGAAAACCTTACTCAATCCGGAAGCCCTCGAAGCCGACCCCATCCCCGAGCTGCTCCGCATCTACCGCGACGTGAATGCGGCCACCAAGGCGGATCCCGCCGTGCTCGAAATCTGCAAAAGCGAGTTGGTCAAACTCCAAGCCGGCGATCCTGAAAATCTAACGATTTGGCAGCAATGCATCGACGTCTCCAAGCGCGGCCTCCAGAAAATCTACGACACTCTGGATGTCCAATTCGATCACTGGCTGGGAGAGAGTTATTACAACGATCGCCTCGCCGGCATCGTCGATGAGTTCTTGGAAAAAGGCATCGCCCGCGAGAGTAATGGCGCGATCTGCGTCTTCTCGGATGGCAGCAAAAAACCCGAGGACGATCCGTTCATGGTCCACCGCGAAGAAGGTTGGACTGATAATCCAGCGATCATCCGCAAGGCCGATGGAGGATTCCTCTACGCCACCACCGACCTCGCCACCATCCGGTTCCGCATCGATGAATGGCAGGCCAACCAAATCTGGTATGTTGTCGGCGTCCCGCAACAACTGCATTTCCGCCAACTCTTCGATGCCGCCGCACGCTGGGGCAAAACCGGAGATTTCCGTCACGTCGCCTTTGGCTCGATCCTCGGCGAAGATCGCAAGTTGATGAAAACCCGCTCCGGCGACAACGTGCAACTCACCGACGTGCTCACCGAAGCCGTCGAACGCGCCGCCAACATCATCGCCGAGAAAAACCCGGACCTTCAGGGCGAAGAAGCCGCTGAAATCGCTAGAATTGTTGGCATCGGTGCCGTGAAATTTGCCGAGCTCTCGCAAAACCGCCTGACCGACTACGTTTTCGCTTGGGACCGCATGCTCGCCCTGCAAGGCGACACCGCACCTTACCTGCAATATTCGACCGTCCGCATTCGCTCGATTTTCCGCAAGCTCGATGCCCCTTTCGATGCGACCGCCGCCGAGATCTCCCTCACGGCACTCGAAGAAATCCATCTCGCCCGCCTGCACGCCCGCTTCGGCGAGTTGCTACCGCTCATTCTCGAGGATTTCCGCCCGAATCTGCTAGCCAACTATTTGCTAGAGCTTGCCCGCGCGTTCCACTCGTTTTTCGAAGCCTGCCCGGTCCTCAAATCCGACGAACCCCTCCGCTCCAGCCGACTCGCCCTCTGCGAGCTCACCGCCAAAATCCTCAGCACCGGCCTCGGATTGTTAGGAATTCGCTGCCCCGAGAGAATGTAATCACCCCGGGAGCGCGGAATGAATTCCGACGTTTGTGCAAATTCAACTACATGAAATCAACAGGTGGAAGCCCGATTCATCCAGAGACGAGCGATGAGAGCATCCGGAGGCAACTGCCCTATCAGATCGACGACTTCCGTTACTTAGCGCAAATGCGCGGGGCGAATCGGAGTATCGCCCCTTGTATACTTGGCATGCGAATCCTTAATGGCATTGGATTTCAGCCGTCGATCCCAACCACACTACTACTTTTCTAACGATTTCCGGCCAAATCCAGCGCTCCGTTTCTAATCTGTTAAGGCAGTGTTACCTGCAGCACGATGGAATTTCCAATTGCTCTCAGCGGCGCGGCATCTCGCGGCAGCAAGACAAACGTCCCTTTGCTGAAACGCCGGCCCTGCCTGCTTTCCAGCTCCCCCTCGACAACTGATAGAACCGAAAATTTTCCGACGATTGGATTGGCGATGGACATTCCCGCTACAAGCGATTTTTTGGCGATTTTGAAATGCTCGCAGGTCGCGAGATTTTCTCCGTTGGGAATATCCATCCCCGGTTCGAAGTCGTTGAAATCGATGCTGGCAAGCGATTGATCCACATGCAGTTGGCGCGGCTTGCCATCCAGACCAAGACGGTTCCAATCAAAAACCCGGTAGGTAGTGTCCGAGTTTTGTTGGATCTCGTGAATGAGAAAACCCGCGCCGATCGCGTGGAGCCTTCCTGACGGAATGAAAATGGAATTCCCCGGTTGCGGAGTAATGGCATGCACACAATCCTCCACGCTCCCGGTTTGGACCGCCTGCTCGAAGTCCGCCCGAGTGACGCCGTGTTTGAGGCCTACATAAAGTTTCGCCCCTGGATCGCAATCCGCTATATACCACATCTCGGTCTTCGCTTCACCACCAAGTTCCGCCGCACGGTTCGCGGGCGGATGGACTTGGACCGAGAGATCGTCGCGGGCATCCAAGATCTTGATGAGAAGTGGAAAGCGCGGGTGATTTTCATAGCCGGTGCCGAAGATTTCCTCACGGCGCTGAGTCCAAAGTTCATGCAGCGAGCTTCCGGCGAGCGGTCCGCCTTCAACGATGGATTGCGCCTCTTCACGGTCCACAACTTCCCATGACTCACCAAATGGCTTTGTGGGATCCGGCAAATGGCGTCCATAAATGCGTTCAAGTTCGCGCCCGCCCCAGACGCGTTCCATATAAAGCGGATTGAAGGTGATAGCATCCATGGGTTGTGTTATATCAACTACCGCACGTTTTGCAAGACTTGCTGCAACCTAGCGATTGACCCGACCGCTAAACGCGGCGAGATTCATGCTGCCTTGCAGGAACCAAAAGCCATTGCGGATACCCCCACTCCATGTCCCCGAAGACATCGGAAGTGGAAACGATGGGTTATGTTTGCAGCGTTAGTCGCAGGATTGATTTGGCTCAATGGACCGGGCCTGCGCTGGCTGGGGCCCAAGGTAGCCGGGCATTTCTTCGCCAAGGCCGGATTGAGAAGCTCGTTCGCACTCGAAGGAACCTTCACCGGCGGCCTCACCATCCGGAACTTGACGGTGGAAACCGACAAAACACTCACTCGCCTCACGGTTGGCTGGATGACGCCTGTCTATCGGATCAGCGGATTGATGAAAGGACGACTCGATAGCCTTGTGATCGATGGCCTGCATGCGGATCTTCAGTTAGGCTTGGTGAACGACTTGCAGAATAAGAGCGGAAAATCTCCCGATTTGGAAGAGCTTGTGAAAAATCTGCGCAGCCTGCGGGACAAGATCATCCCGCTGGAGGCGGACCTCAAAAATATCAGTTTGAACGTGACCAGCGGCGGAAAACCACTGGTTTCTCTGGCCAAATCCCGCATCCACCACAAAGCGGGAGATCCAAAAATCGATCTGGAAATTGGTGCGATCACGGACGCCGCCGGTCGCGTTTGGGCGGCCCGCGAATCATCCATCTTTTGGAGCCGGGACGACCTAACCATCAAGCGCCTGGATCCTTGGCCGGGACTGAGCGTGCGCGAGTTTGTCTTGGCGCTTCCCGCAAGCGGCGCCCCCTCTGCAGAGACTGAACTGTGCGTCGATGACGCGGTTTTCATCATCTCAACCTCGCCCGGATTCACTTCGATGCAGGTCCAGTTACGGGAGGGGAAACTGCGAAGTGAATCCGTGGCCGGACATTTCGCACTGCAACTTCCCGCCACTGGCGAACTCAGCTCGCTCTCGATGAATATCGAGCATCTATTACCCGATCCGAAAACGGCGACCGGATCGGCACAGATGTTATTTGAAAATATAGCCCATGGCGAGTGGGCAGTGCCGGAACTCAATCTGGATGCCGTAATCGAAGCCGGACGCACCACGATCGCAGCCCGCGGAGTCTCACTTAACAGCGGGTTTTCCCTGACTGCAGTGGTGGGTCTTGACCGGAAAGGCGGCGGTTTCAATCTGGGTGAAACGCACGGGGATTTCAATGTGGCGGAAGTTTCAAAACTGATCGCCGCGTTGGTCCCACGGGCGAAGGCGATCGATCCCGCTGTGCCGATCCCTCCGTCAACGATCGATGGCACCTTCACGCTTGCGTTTAACAACAACCGACCCGCCTCAGCGGAAGCCGTCATCAAGCTGAAACCGGCCGAACCGGAAACCGTTTCACCGTTGGTTGCCAAGATCCGCTGGCTGCCAGACCAAGCACTTTCCACTCAGATCGAACTCGATGGCATGAATGCCAGCACGGAATACGATTTTGAAAACGCCAGCTATGACGGGCGCATGCAACTCAATGATTTCCACAGCGCCCGCATCGACCGCTGGCTGGACATCGTGCGGGCCAGCACCCATGGCGCGGTCTCGCTCACCGGCAATTGGCAAGGCAACGGCTCGCTGAAAAATGCCACCCATCACGGAAAACTAACGATCGTTAAATCGCAAATTGCGCGGCAGGAAGCTCCACCGATTCATACACAAGGCGAAATCCAGTATGAGTGGCCGCTAAGCTTCACTACGAAAAACCTTCAATTGCGGACTGACGAACAAACTCTGGCCGCCAATCTGATACTGGCCGATGGATTTCTGGAAATGTCCAATCTCCTCTGGCGGGACGGTGAAAGCGAAATGGCCACAGGCAACGCGAAGCTACCGGTGCCGGACGATGTCTCGCAGTGGCGCGACACACTCGCCCACGACACCCGCCCGGTGGTGATCTCCATCCAATCGAAGGTGTTGTCGTTGGCGAGCTTGAAGGAATGGCTTCCTGAAGCGGAAAGAATCGATTCCCGCTCAACCGGTCAGCTGAAGTTTAGTATTTCCGGGACTTATGCGCAACCTACCGTCGATGCAATGTTAGAAGCGAAGGAACTTCGCTCGCCGGAACAACCGAGTCTGCCATCCGCCGATCTTAAAATGACGCTGGTCGCACGCAATGGCCACATCGCATTGGAGGGCCGTGCCACCGCCAAGGATTTTCCACCTGCGGAAATGACCTCTTCGATGCCATTCCGTCCTGCCGAGTGGGCCTCAAAGCCCGGATTGATCATGCTTGAAAAAATTTCCGCACGGATCGATCTACCGCGCATCGATCTCGGGCGTTTCACAACCTTGTTCCCGGGCGTTCGGAAAGTTTCCGGCCTTGTAAGCGGAAACCTGCAAGTCGCCGGAGAATTCGGCCAGCCGGAGATCAAAGGAAAAATTGACCTAACAGAAGGCGGGCTGGAGCTGAAGGCAACCAAGATTCCGGCCGCTTCCGGCATAGCCGCGTCGTTCGATTTGGCGCTCGATCGCATCACACTCAGGACCCTAAAGGCCACCATCGCCGGAGGCACACTCAATGGCGCGGGCTCACTGGCCATTGAGGACGGAAAACCCGGGGCTCTGGATTTTCGGTTGAAGGGCGATCACCTTCCGTTATGGCGCGATGAGTCGTTGATTGTGCGGGCCAATTCCGATCTGCGGCTGGCCGGCACTTGGAAACAAGCTGCTATAACGGGATCATTGGGAGTCGTAGACAGCATTTTCTATCGAGACATCGAGTTGTTGCCTATCGGCTCACCATTCACCGCGCCATCCGCGGCCTCGCTGCCGAAAATCGACACCCCCGCCAGACCTGCGGAATCCATGCCGGAACCATTCAGGAATTGGACGCTGAATGTGCGCGCCCGCACCGAGAATCCTATTTTGATTCGCGGCAACCTCGCAACTGGCGAAGTGAAGGCCAAATTGAACTTGGGCGGCACGCTCGGAAATCCCACTCCCGATGGCGAGGCCCGGATCTCCAATCTGCGTGCGGCCTTGCCATTCAGCACCCTGACCGTCCGGTCCGGCACGGTGCGGTTCACCCCCGAGACCGGCTTCGATCCGATTCTGGAACTTCGCGGCACAGCCGAGCCGCGGCCCTATCAGGTGAATGTGTTTGTCTATGGACGCGCTTCAGATCCGCAAGTGATGCTAACATCCAGCCCGCCCTTGCCGGAAAATGAGATCATGACTCTACTCGCCACCGGCACCACTACCACCGGCCTTGAAGACCCGCAGGCCGCTGCTTCGCGCGCCTTGCAATTGTTCGCAGAAGAACTCCGGCGCGGACGTTTCGGCGTAGGGAAACGGCTTCGGCCGCTGTTAGGACTACTGGATCGCGTTGATTTCAGTGTCGCGGAGGAGGACCCTTATACCAGCACCTCGTTTTCCAGCGCCACTCTTCAACTCGCAGATCGCTGGTATCTATCGGCAGGAATGGATGCCGAGGGTAGTTCACGCCTGCTGGCCATCTGGAGGTTGAGATTTCACTGATGCACTATCCGCGATTCATCATCCTGTGGACGCTCTCGGCTCTAACATGCATGGCCGAGACGCGAGTGCGCGTCTTTGGCATGCGGGACAAGAGCGAGCCGCAGATCTTGGAGATGATGGGCGGGCGCTTGGAACACATCCGGTCCTCACCCGCATCGCCCCCCCTGGCGGACGACGCGGCGTTCATCCTGCGCCAACTCCTCCAAAAAGATGGCTATGCCGATGCCGCAGTGGATTGGAAAATCAACGGGCGGGATGAAGTGGCGTTGATCGTCAAAGAGGGCGGACGGCTTTCTCTGGGAAACGTCATCGTGAATGGCGTGCCTGAGGAGGATGCGAAAAGGTTCGCACGGCTCTATGCGAAGCCGGCGGAAACCCGACAACAATTCGGCAGTGCGGCCCCGCCATTCCGCGAAGAGGACGTGGCAATCGGATTATCATATCTGCGCCAAGAACTCAACGCCCGCGGGCACTGGGAAGCGGAAGCGGAGCTTACTCAGCGCACGCATGACTCGGCAACGGGCGCCGTGGGCATCATTATTGAAGTGCGCCAAGGGACGCTTTTTCACATTGGCCGCCCGCGTGTGACCAGCACGGTCGCTGAACAAGCAAAAATGGCCGAAGCCGCAGCCCTGCCTTTTATCGGGCACAAGGCGACCACCGCCAACGTGAATGGGATGCGGTTGGCGGTGGAGCAAACATTCAGCCAAAGCGGCTACCCGGACGCCATCATCCAAATGTCCCGCACGCTCGAAGGCGGGAAATTCATTCCGGAATTCTCAATCGTCCTCGGTGAGCGCTTACGCTTCGGCCACTTGAAAATCGAGGGTTTGGAGCGCACGAGGGCATCCCGGATTTCCGACCGTTTCCATGGCATGGAGGGCGATTGGTATGACGAGGCCGCCATGAATCTCCGACTGCGCGAGTTTCTTGCGACCGGTGCGTTTTCCTCAGCCCGTGTCGAAACGATGACTGCCGGTGAGGGTGTGATCGACGCCACCTTGCACTTCGATGAAGCACGGGCGCGCGAGGTCACACTCGGGGCCGGAGTCGGTTCTTATCAAGGATTCATCACCCGTGCGGCCTACACCGACCGCAATTTGTTCGGCCGCTTGATCGGTTTAAATGCAGGTATGGAATTGAGTTTCCTTGGCATGTTAGGCGAAGTGAGGATCACCAACCCATGGTTGTTTGCCAGCGATGTAGCGGGCACCGCACGGGCCTATGCGTTGATCTACAACCGCGAGGGATACACCGCTTTTGAATCCGGTATGGACGGCCAAATCAGCTGGAAATTAGGGAAGCATTACCAAGTCGATTTGCTCGCAGGAACTTCTTTGGTCAACCTGAACGAGGACGGATTGCCATCATCCGAGCTCGGAGAAACCAACTACAGCCACCCGAAATTGCGGCTCACCCAGAAGCTGGATTTCCGCGATAATCCGGTGTTGCCGAAATCTGGTTGGCATTTGGAATGCCCGCTGGAAATCGGCGCCGCCATCGGCGATGACTCGACGTCTTATGTCATGACGGCGCTATCAGGTGGCTGGCACCACAAAATCAACCACCACTATGACATCGGCATCGGCGGCGAGTTCGGCCTGTTGCTTCCTTCCGGTGATGGCGCCAACTTGCCGATCGATTTGCGCCTATTCAATGGCGGCGGCCGCAGTGTGCGGAGTTTCCCCGAACGCGAACTTGGACCGCAGGTGGATGGCTACCCGACCGGAGGCGAGGCCATGTGGAACACCAACGTTGAACTAATCCGAAAAATCACCAATACCGTGAGCGCTGTCGCCTTTGTCGATGCTGGCGCTCTGTCGCGGGACTTTGGTGGCATCGGTGCTGCGGATCTGGAGATTGCGTCAGGACTTGGCATTCGTCTCGACCTGCCGATCGGCCCGGTGCGCCTGGAATATGGCTTCAATCTCACCCGCGATGAGGGCGAACCGGCCGGGGCCTTCCATTTCGCGATCGGTGCCGCGTATTGATTTGGCGGATTATTTCTCGACCCCTCGCTCGTTTCATCGCTCAGTCTCAGGCACTCCGATGTTCGTCATTTCAATCTCCGCACTCAAACGCAATACCGCCATTCTCCGCGAGGTGAAGGAAGCGGCGGTTTGCCATCTTGTTCTCGCGCTCAAAGGGTTTTCCTGTTGGAAGGCATTCCCATACCTGCGCGAGGATTTGGACGGGTGCTGCGCCTCTGGCCTGTGGGAGGCATTGCTGGCCCGCGACTATTTCCAAAAACACATCATCACCTATTCACCCGCCTATGATGAGGCGGATGTGGCGGCGCTGTGCGAGTTCACTCATCATCTGGATTTCAATTCTCTCACGCAATGGTTCCGTTTCCGGGATCAGGTGATGGCCCACCCACGCTTCAAGAGCGGCGAACTCCTCTGCGGCTTGCGCGTAAACCCGGAATGCTCCACCGGACAGACACCGATCTACGACCCCTGCGTCGCCGGATCACGACTTGGCATCACGGCGGAACAACTCGCCGGCGCCGACCTCACCGGGCTCTCCGGCCTGCATTTCCATACGCTCTGCGAACAAAACTCGGACGATTTGGAAAAGACTCTAAGCGCCGTTGAGGAAAAATTCGGTCACCTGCTGCGCTCTCCTCAATTCACTTATCTCAACATGGGCGGCGGCCATTGGATCACCAAACCATTCTATGACAGAGAGCGCCTCATCCGCCTCATCCGCCAGACTCAGGAAAAATTCGGAGTCGATGTCTGGCTCGAACCCGGCGAGGCCATTGCCATCCACACCGGCATCCTGCGCGCCACCGTGATGGACGTGTTCGAATCCGCCGGCCACCGCCTCGCCATCCTCAGCATTTCCGCCACGGCGCACATGCCGGACGTGATCGAAATGCCCTACCGCCCGGATGTTTTCCTCGTGGACACCACTCTTTCTAACGACCCAAAGCCCGCTGTGGTGTTCGCAGGCGAAAACTACCACGCCGCCGGCGATCCTGCTGCAAACCCTGAATTCACCTACCGCCTCGGCGGTCCGACTTGTCTGGCTGGCGATGTGATCGGCGACTTTTCATTTCCCCGCGAACTCAAGGTCGGCGACACCCTAGTCTTCGATGACATGGCCCATTACACGATGGTCAAGACCACCACCTTCAATGGAGTCAAACACCCGGCCATCGTCCTGCAACATGAGGACGGAAAATTGGAAATCATCCGCGAATTCTCCTATGCGGACTTTCGTGATCGACTGTCCTAAGGATCGAATGTCACTAAGGATGTTTATTTTCAGCAACCGCTGAAGCTGGGGGTTAATAAACCTTACTTTTCAACGGCGAAAGTTAGATCGATTCCTTTGCGACTCCAAGCTTTCACGATTTTTTCCTGGAGTTCCTCAAACGTTTGGCTGTCGAGCAAGACCATGAGAGCTTCCTCGCGGGATTTTCCTTTGCGGAGGCCCTTGAGAAACTCCTTGATCCGCTTGCCGTCGCCGTCTCCATCCATTTGCAGGAAATAATAAGTGATGAGCAAGCTGCCGCCGTAGTTCAACTGCGTCTGCTCAAGAAAAGTGCTGTAACTCTGCAGCATGAATGTTTTGAGCGAAGGCAAACCGATCTCCTTACCGAGGGCGCGTCCGCCTTTGTTTTTATCACCATAGGCCGTCACGTAGTCGATGATATCCCGGTGATTGTTTTTCACGGCAAAGGCACCGGAACGATACGGCGTCACTGCGACATACTCGGCGAGGCCTTCGGAAAACCAACCCAGCGCCGCCGTCCTGAAATAGGCGATTGGAGTCAACTGATGCGTGAGTTCATGGGGCAAGGTCTTGCTGCTTTTATCATGATCGAGCACGTAGCGATTGCCGACCGAGCGGACGCCAAGACTCTCGAGCGGCACCATCACCAACCCTTTGCTGCTGATGAAAACTCCGGCGCTTTGCGGCAGACCACCCGCCTTCACATAATCCTCGGTCTTTTCAAACAGAACTATCTGGTGCTTGCCCTCGGTCTTATCCCCACCATCGATGGCGAGCGGCAGGGATCGACAAAAAAGATGGGTCGCCTCGAACATCACGGCAAAACTTTTGACAACGGATTTCGCCAAGCGGACATCGCAGGTGTAGCGGTAGTTCGCGCTCTCATAGATATAGCTCTTCTTCTCCACATCCTCTTCCACCACGGCGATTTCCGGATCTTCGCTGAACTTGATGCGGTCTGGCCAGGGCTCACCGAAATTCAGCGCGGCATCCGATAGTGTGGCAGGTTTTTCAACGGCTTTAGAACTTTGGTTTTTGGCGTATTCAACATCAACTGTGGAGAGTTTCGCCAGAGGATAGGGAATCTTACGACCATCGATGAGCTCCAGCATCACCGTCTCGCCTTCCAGACCGAGCATGCGTGCCTCGATCTTGCGGTTCTGGAGGTCCGTCCAAGACCGAATTTCCGCTGCATGGGAAATGGCCGCAAACAAGGTCAGATAAATCCAAGCGCGCATGGCGTGAATAGACTCCGAATTCCCGTTCCTGACAACCGAAGTCACATGAAAATGCCCGTTCCGCGCATCAGTGGCGGAAAAGTTTGGAAAAACCCGGATCGTGGGCATCATTCCGCCGCACCCCATGGAATCAACCGAACATCACAGCGACGGAAACGAACCCGTTGCCACTCCACCCGTGCCCGGCCTCCGCCAGGATCTGGCCGTTCTGATGAAGGTTCGGCTCAATTTTTTCGTCCTAGTGACAACGTTTTTCGGCTTCATCCTCGCGTCGAGTGGCGGCCAGATCGATTGGATGAAGCTCGTCCACACCATTTTCGGTGCGGCTGCGGCAGCCTTCGGTTCGGCGGCATTCAATCAACTCATGGAGGTCGATCTCGACGCCCGGATGAAACGCACCGCCGACCGACCCCTGCCCTCCCGCCGGATGGACCCGCTGGTCGCCTTCGGGATCGGTTGGGTGCTCACTGCGATCGGCATCATCCACCTCGCAGTCAAGGTCGGCAATCTCGCTGCTTACCTAACTGCCGCGACTATCGCGATCTACGTATTTGTTTACACGCCTCTGAAGCGTGTGAGTTCGGCGAATACTTTGGTCGGCGCGATTCCCGGAGCGATCCCGCCGGTGATCGGTTGGGTGGGCGGAGGCGGAGCGCTCGGCTGGGAGGCTTGTTTTCTATTCGGGCTATTGTTTTTCTGGCAACTGCCACATTTCATCGCAATCAACTGGCTGTGCCGCGATGAGTATGAATCGGTCGGATACAAAATGTGGTCCAACGGTGATCTCAGCGGACGCAAGAGCGGCATGCTTGCCGCCGCATACGCTCTCGCGCTGGCCGCATTTTCTTTGATCCCCGCATTGCGCGGATTTGCCAACGTGTTGTGGACGATTACCGGCCCGTTGCTGGCGCTGATCATGATGGCATTGGCCATCAAATTCGCACGTGACGGCGAGCGGACTTCGGCGCGCCGGCTGTTTTTCTTCACCTTGCTCTATCTACCGATCTCGCTGCTCGTGCTGGTGATCGCGTGGGTGAAAAACACGTGATATGAAGCCCATTAAGGAACTCATCGCATCCACCCGGCGTCTTGTGGACGAGTTGAGGCCGATTGGATTCGGTCCTCCGGTGGCCTGCGTTTACCAGCCACTTGAATATGCTTGGGAGCCTCACCGGGAATATCTCGAACGTTTTGCCAACGGCAAAAAACGAGTCGTTTTTCTCGGGATGAATCCGGGGCCATTCGGCATGGTGCAGACCGGCGTGCCCTTTGGAGAGGTGGCGGCCGTGCGCGATTGGTTGGGCATCACCGAACCCGTCGGCAAGCCGGCGGAGGAACATCCGAAACGCCCGGTCGAGGGATTCGCCTGCCAACGCTCCGAAGTCAGCGGCCGACGCTTGTGGGGCTTGTTTGCCGAGCGTTTTGGCACGCCGGAGGCATTTTTTAAAGACCATTTCGTCCTCAACTACTGCCCGTTGGTGTGGATGAGCGGAACCGGCGCCAATCTAACACCAGACAAACTTCCGGCCACGGAAATGGCCCCGGTCGAGCAAGCGTGCCTCAAGCATCTCAGCGAGGTCATTTCATTGTTGCGTCCTCAATTTCTGATAGGGATTGGGGCCTTTGCGGAAGAACGCCTGCGTCGGGCGGCCGAGCAATGTGGAAGCGACGCGCAAATCGGCCGCATCCTGCATCCCTCGCCTGCGTCTCCAGCGGCCAACCGCGGATGGGCCGAAGCCGCCTCCCGCCAACTCGCCGATCTCGGCGTTTGGCAATAGCATCACTTCAAGGTGGCCCGCAACTTGCGGATCAACTCGGCATCCTCGCCGCGCTCCGCCCCTTCGAGCGCGGACACCAGATTGTTGAGCAAGCGCAACAAGACCGTACCGGGATCGACCGCCTGCTGAAGGATGTTCTTCGCCGACCGGCTGAGGTCCGGGCTTTCCAGCAACGTGGATTGCAAGTGAAGTTGGCCTCGATCAAAACAATCGATGATGATCGGATAGCCCTCTTCAAAAATCCGGCACAGAAAATGCCCCGGAAAATTCACTGTCTCCACCACCAGATCGAGGCGCCGC
>CAYRLT010000389.1:0-1748 GCA_964425095.1 uncultured Luteolibacter sp. | reverse complement strand
AAAGCGGGCAAGGATTTCGCCCGGCAGATCTCCAAGATGGGTGATCGGGTCAGCTTGCCTGCGGATCATCCCTTGCGGGGCATTCATCCGAAGTTAACATCCTTGCCAGCCCGGATCGAAGTCTCCAAGCGCACGGACTTCCTCGACACGGCGGAGAACCGGTTCGTCAAGATGGTGCTGGTGGATTTCCGCGACTTTCTGGCGGAGGTGGCGGGAATGCTGGGCATGAACCCGGTGGACGCGGCAAAACCGAACAATGTGAGGTTGTTGCGCGATGTCGCCCGCTTGCGCGGGAGGCTGGATGCTTTGCTGGGACGCGGGTTTTTACCCGATGTGTCACGACCCGAGCTTTTACCGCTAGGCAGCCCGGTGTTGCAACGGAAGGCGGGTTACCGGGAATTGCTTCATGTGTGGTTGCAGTTTCATGTGGGGGCGCAGCTCGCCTGGGATGGGGGCCGCGAAGTCTGGCAGGGCGGCGCGAGGAATGTGGCGACGCTGTATGAGTATTGGCTGTTTTTCCAACTTGAGGCGCTGTTCCGCTCGAAGTTCGACTGCAAGAAAGCGTTGCACTCGATCCTGGTGGATCAGGATGCCGGATTGCCCCGATTGAAGTTGGAGCGCGGCATCGAGCTTCATACGCCGATCGGCGGAGTGTGGTCCGAGAAGGCCCGACGCCCGTTGAACGCGGAGTTTCATTTCAACAAGAAGTTCAACCGGGACCAGAACCATAAGAACGGCGGAAGCTGGACGCGTGGCGTGCAACCGGATTATACGATCAGCATTTGGCCTGCGGAGTTCGACAGAGACTCTGCCGAAGCGTGCGATACGATGGTTCACGTCCACTTCGATGCGAGATGTCGGGTGGAGAATCTGACGGAGATGCTCGGCTGCCACACGGACGACGAGGTGATTCAGGACCGTGCCGAATCGGCAGGCGGAAAGCCCAGCTCCGCGAAGTATGCCGATCTCCTCAAAATGCACGCCTACCGCGATGCCATCCGGCGCACGGCAGGTGCTTATGTGTTATATCCCGGTGATGCCGGAGAGGTCAGGCGTTACGAGGAATTCACCGGCTTTCACGAGGTGCTGCCGGGCTTGGGGGCATTCGCGATCCGTCCCCGCAAGGATGGAACTGCCGCGGGGCTGGACAACTTGGCAACGTTTCTGGATACGGTGATCGAGCATCTATCCAACCGGACCACGGCACGGGACCGGGCGACGTTCCATGCGGCGGAGTCCTACACGCTCAAGGAAGATCCCGTGACCTACGGCGGGCTCAAACTTGGAGAGCTGGATGAGATGAGCGACACGAATCGCGCATTGCCTCCGGCAGAGCATCATGTGGTGGTGGCTTGGCACAAAACAGAGGCGCATCGTATGTGGTCGTTGAAACGCAGTCTCGCGGTCGTCCGGCTGGGTCAGCGCATTGGATCATTCCGGGTTCCGCCCGAGCTGGCGACGACGCGGCATGTGCTATTTAGATCGGATGATAATTTTGTGGAGCCGGGGCTGTTTGGACTGAAAACCCCGGGCTACAAGGTTTTCACCGCTGAAGAGCTTGAACGGCTTGGTTACCCCAAAGGCAAGGGGGAGATTTATGCAGTCTTTGAAGTTGAAGAAGATCAGGCGTATAAGGGGCAGGAATAAAACGGGTCGGAGCTCCAAAAGGTGCTGCAGGAGTTTGAATCGGGGCGGAGTTATCGAAAGTCCGGATCATTGGGAAGAACATCGGAAGGAACGCGCTTCCC
>CAYRLT010000388.1:0-4569 GCA_964425095.1 uncultured Luteolibacter sp. | reverse complement strand
TGCGGAAAATCCACGGTCGGCCGAGAACTCCACCAACGCTTGGGCTACCCGCTGGTGGACATGGACCAGACGATTGAAGAGCGAGCGGGAAAATCGATCACCGCCATTTTCGCCGATGAGGGGGAATCCGCGTTTCGCGACATGGAGACGGCGCTCTTGCGAGAACTCAACGATCCCACGGCCCCACGGCGGATCATTTCCACCGGTGGCGGAGTGATCGGACGCGAGGAAAACCGGGCGCTGCTCCAGCAATTGGGCTACGTCGTCTGGCTCCACGCCCCGGCGCATGTGATCCTTGCGCGCACCGCGAAAAACTTCAGCCGTCCGCTGCTTCAAACCGAGGACCCCGCCGCCAAAATCGCCGCCCTGATGGCCGAACGGCAGCCACTCTACGAGCAAACCGCCCACCTGAAACTTGATACCGCCGGGCTTTGTTTCAACGAGGTGGCCACCGGAATTCTCGAATGCGCCCGCTACTTTTTCACGCATCAACCATGAGCGACGCCTTGCAGGAAATCAAACGCTGGGCGGCGGATTTGGGCTTCGATGATTGCCGAATCGCCAAAGCCCGTGAAGCCACTCACGCGGCGGACTTCAATCAATGGGTCGCCGATGGCAAACACGGCGAAATGACTTGGTTAGAACGCACTCCGGAACGCCGCTGCGATCCCCGCGAAGTCCTGTCGGATTGCAAATCGCTCATCTGCCTCGCACTGAATTATTTTCCCGGCCACAGCCCGTTTTCCGCGGGCCATGACGGCGGATACCGCATCGCCCGCTACGCTTGGAACGACGACTACCACGAGATGATTGAGCGCAAACTCCGGGACTTTGATGAAAAACTCCAGTCACTCGGCGGCATCCAAAAACCCTACGTGGACACTGGCCCAGTGCTCGAGCGTGATTTCGCCACCGATGCCGGCCTCGGTTGGAATGGCAAATCCACCGTGCAAATCCACCGCCATCTCGGCACCTGGTTTTTTCTCGCGGAAATCCTCACCACTCTCGACCTAACACCCGACACCCCTTTCGGCGATCATTGCGGGAAATGCACCCGCTGCATCACCGCCTGCCCGACCCAAGCCATCACCGCTCCTCACCAAATGGATGCTCGACGCTGCATCTCCTATCTAACAATCGAGCACAAAGGCCCGATTCCGCTAGAGTTCCGCGAAGCCATCGGCGACCGGATCTACGGTTGCGACGATTGCCTCGATGCTTGCCCATGGAACCGATTTGCCGTGGCATCCCGCGACCTGACGTTCCATGCCAGAACCGCCGTTTTTGAAAACAAGCTCCGGGATTTTCTCGATCTCGACGACGACGCCTTCCGCACCTTGTTTGCAAAATCTCCCATTAAGCGGATCAAACGCCCACGCTTCCTGCGTAACGTCTGCATCGCTTTGGGAAACACCGGCAACCCGGACGACCTCGCCGCCCTTGCCCGCGCCGAGGCCGATCCCGATCCGCTGATTTCTGAATCGGCAAACTGGGCGATCCACCGGATCCACTCGCGACACACCGACCTATTAAAAATTTCTCCGTGAATCCACCTATCCAAAAAATCAGCATGTCATCGGGCAAAAAATTATGGGTTTTCGTAATCGTTCTCGGAATTGCTGCCACTGCGTTTCTGGCATCCCGGCATTTCCAAAAACCATCGGACCCACCCCAAACCGCATCGCCAGCCAAAGCAAAAGTAGAATCGGTCATTGCCCCCGAGGACGAGGTCCATGCCGAATACGCCGGTTCCGCCTCATGCAAAGAGTGCCATGAAATCGCCTTCGCCGGCTGGATGAATTCCAACCACGGCCTCGCCGAGCGGGACTACCGCAAGGACATGGATGAAAAAACGTTTTCGCCCAAACAAACCCTCACCCAAGGCAAAGACACGTCCGAGGCATTTCTCGATGCCGATGGACTCGCAAAAATTCTCACTCGCGGAATCGACAACCAACGCCGCGCCTACCCCGTCACACGCATCATCGGCAATGACCCGCTCCGCCAGTTTCTCATCCCGGCTCCGGGCGGTCGCCTGCAGACTTGCGATGTCAGCTACGATCCTAACAAAAACGAACTCTTCGATGTCTATGGCGAGGAAGAACGCAATCCCGGCGATTGGGGGTCATGGACCGGCCAAGGCATGAATTGGAATTCAATGTGCGCCGCCTGCCACAACACCCGCCTGCGCAAAAACTACGAACCGCAAACCAACAGTTACCACACCAAAATGGCCGAAATGAGCGTCGGCTGCGAAGCATGCCACGGGCCGATGAAAAATCACGTCGAGTGGCAGAAAAAACCGCCGGTCGGCTACAATCCGGAGACGAAAAACATCAAAGACCCCACCATCAAACGGCAATCCCGCAACCAAATGGCCGAAACCTGCGCCGCCTGCCACGCCCGCCGCGGCGAAATCACCGGCGACCTCATTCCCGGCGAATCGTTTTACGACCACTTTTCCCTCACCGTCACCGATGAGACCGATACCTACCACCCGGACGGCCAAGTCCGAGATGAAAACTATGAGTTCTCCGCATTCTCCTCCAGCGCGATGTTCCATGCCGGCGTCCGCTGCGGGGATTGCCATGAACCGCATAGCAACAAACGTCTCATCCCCGGAAATCTCCTCTGCATGCGTTGCCATGCCGGCGGCACCGAGCCACCCGCCCCGGTGATCAATCCGGACACCCACAGCCCCTGCACCCCTGGCTCGGTCGGCCGCGATTGCACGTCTTGCCACATGCCGCAAACCACTTACATGCAACGCGATCCGCGGCACGACCACGGATTCACCATCCCCGATCCATTGCTCACTCAGAAATTCGGCACCCCGAATGCCTGCAACCGCTGCCACACCGACAAGGACACGCAGTGGGCACTCGAAAAAACCAACAACTTTTACGGCGAAAGAATGAATCGCCCGACCCGAACCCGCGCCCAAATGGTCGCCCGTGCCCGCCAAGGAGACCCCACCACCCGCGACGAACTCATCGCTTTCCTCAAAACCGAGAAAATCGCCGCCTGGAGAGGAACCGCCTGTCACCTCCTTGCCCGCTGGATTTTCGAACCCACGGTCACCGAAGCCCTGCTCGCACGGACATCCGATGAAAGCCCATTGGTGCGCGAAGCGGCGATCAGAGCCCTCACCCACCAAGTCCGCCAAAACAACGCCGCCGTCCGCGCCGCGCTCCAGCCATTTCTGGACGACCCGATCCGCTCGGTCCGCGTGGCCGCCGCATGGGCGGTCGTCGATCAACTCGACCTCACCACCAAGGCCGGGCGCGAACTCGTCCACATGCTCGATCACAACTCGGATCAACCCACCGGACGGATGCAACTCAGCCAGTTCACCTACCTCCGCGGCGATACCCCGGGCGCGATCCGCCAAATCCAAAAAGCCATCGAGTGGGACCCGAATTCGCCCCCATTCCACCACGATCTCGCCATTCTCCTCAGCACCACCGGCGATACAACCGGCAGCATCAAATCCTTGGAAAACGCCATTCGCTTGGCTCCCGAAGAGGCTGAATACCACTACAAACTCGCCCTCGCCTGGAGCGAGGCCGGAAATTTACGGAATTCCGTGGCCTCCTTCGAAAAAGCCCTCGGCATTGATCCCTCCAATGCACGCACCTGGTACAATCTCGGCCTGGCCCGCAGCGCCCTCAATCAATCCAAGGAAGCCATCGACGCCCTCCTCAAAGGCGAGGCCGCCGACCCCTCGGACTCCGCCATTCCTTACGCCCGCGCCACCATCCACGCCCGCCTCGGCCAACGCAATGAAGCCCTCGCCGCCGCCACCCTAGCCCTCCAAATCCGCCGGGATTTCCCCGAAGCCATCCAACTCATTCAGGCGCTTTCACGATGATTCCCTTTTCCCGTCTGAAAAACATCCTTGCCAACACCCCGTCCGACCTATAAAAACCTCAGCGTTCATTCCGCAAATTCGCGAATGAGCGCGCTTCGTCTGGTCTCTAACGCCATGGTCTCAGGAAGTGTTGAAAGTGATGGCGTGATTAGAACAGACAAAAATGGACATCTACGTGGGCAACCTGCCCTACTCCGCTACTGAAGAAGACGTCTCTGGACTCTTCGCCGCATACGGCCCCGTCGAACGGGTCAAAATCATCACCGACCGCGAAACCGGCAGATCCAAAGGATTCGCTTTCGTAACCCTCGGCGACCAGGCCCAGCTGAACGCAGCAATCGAAGCGCTCAATGGTTACGACTATCAAGGCCGCGCACTCCGCGTGAACGCCTCAGAACCCAAAGAAGCACGTCCAAGTGGCGGCGGCGGCGGTGGCTACGGCGGTGAACGCCGTAGCGGCGGCGGCGGCGGCGGTGGCTATGGCGGTGAACGCCGTGGCGGCGGCGGCGGCGGCTACGGCGGCGAACGCCGTGGTGGCGGCGGCGGCGGCGAACGCCGTGGTGGCGGCGGCGGCGGCGAACGCCGAGGTGGCGGCGGCGGCGGCGATCGCCGTGGCGGCGGCGGCGGCTACAAAGGCGGCGGCGGCGACTGGTAATCCGCAAGTCAAACCAATCTCACAAACACCCGATCGCCTTTCG
>CAYRLT010000387.1:0-7746 GCA_964425095.1 uncultured Luteolibacter sp. | reverse complement strand
TTGGGCGATCCAGGCGCTGCCGATCATGTTCCACTCCCAGCCGGTGCCACAAAAGACGTTGTAAACGGTCTGGAACGTGAATCCCGGCACCTCGCCGAAGCGGATCCGGGTGGCCTCGCGGTGCACCGGAATCCCCGCCGTGAACAGGTCGAACAACGGCCGGTGGCACTCGCCCAGGTTGGCCGGTTCCGCCAGCCAGTAGTTCATCTGGACGTTGATGTTGGTGTGGTAGTCGCAGTGCCACTCGGGCGTGTTGCTGTTGTTCCATACCCCCTGCAGGTTGGCTGGCAGCGAACCGGGACGCGAACAACCGATCATCAGGTAGCGGCCGTATTGGAACAACATGGCTGTTAGGCCGGGGTCCGCGACGCCTTGCTTGCGCGCCTCGATCCGCTTGTCGGTCGGCAGCGCCGCCTGTTCCGGGGCGGTCCGGCCGACGTCAAGCGAGACGCGCTTGAAAAGCGACTGGTGGTCGGCGACGTGCGCCTTGAGCAGTTTGTCATAATCCCTGTCCTTCACGGCATCGGCCCGTGCGGTCACGCGGGCGTGCGGGTGTTCGCCCTTCCAGCCCTTCGCACGGTCCATCAGGTAGTCGGTGCCGGCGGCGAGCACCACGGTCAGGGAGTCGCAGTTCTCGAACACCAGCGCGCCATCGCGGGCCGTGACCTTGCCGCCCCGGTTGAGCAGACGGACCTGCGATTCGTATTGCATCCCGTTGTCGAGCGCGCCGCTTGCCGTGAGTTTCGTGTCCCCCGCCACCGTCGGCGCCTTGTGCGCATCCTCCAGCACGAGGCGGCCCGAGTGGCGGCCCGGCCCGTCCGCCGTGAGGCGCATGACGATCACCCCGGCCGGATGGCTGCAGAATGTCTCACGGGTGAAGCGGACGCCGTCGCGGGTGTAGGTCACGGTGTGGACCGCGCGGTCCAGATCGAGCTGGCGCCGGTAATCGGAGGGTGCCCCGCCGCCATTCAACTCGATGAAAAGGCTGCCGAAGTTCTGATAGAACCCCATGCCCGGCGCGAGGTAGGAGTCGTCCTTGGACTTTCCGGCCTCCTTGCCGACCATGTTCTCATTGCCGGTCCACAGGCTGTCGACATTGAACTGGAGTTGTTCCTTGTCGATGCCGCCGAAGACCATGCAGCCCATCGAGCCGTTGCCGAGCGGCAGCGCGTGGGCCTCCCAGTTGCCGGCTGCCTGGGCGAACCACAGTTTTTGGTCAGGCTGGCCTGCCACGGCGCGCGGCGGGTCGGCCGCTGCGGCAACGCATGGCAGCAAGGCCGCCATCCATAGGGTGAGCGTGCGTGTTTGCATTGGGTTCATTTGCTTGCCGGCGAGTCGGCGGCGGTCAGGTCGCCTTGGGCGTATTGGATGCCGTCGAGGTTGAACTTCAGGACTGCGGGTACTTGGAAGACATTCACTTCATGGCCGAGGCTGTTGTAAAACACGCGGCCCTTGCCCTCGCGCCTGATCCAGGCGATGGCATAGTCCTTGTCGGTGCGCCCGCCCTGCACGCCGCCGGTGGCGGGGTCCGAAATGTCAAGTCCCAGCAGCACGCGGCGGTCAGCACGGGTATAGGGGTCCTTGAGTTGATAGATCTCGTCGCGGATCTTGAAACCCTCGCCGCCGAAGGCCTTGGTCAACGGGTGGCCGGGGGCCTCGATCTTGACGGCCCAGGTGCCGCCGGCACCCCAGGGATGGCCTTCGAACAAGCCGCCGATCATCTTCGCGCCCTCGGGCCAATCGCCGAAGTTGTCGCTGGCGGCATGGATGCCCACCAGTCCCTTGCCACCCCGCACGAAATCAAGCAGCGCCTGCCGTTGGGCGGCATCCGGTTTGAGGCCGGTCGTGTTGTTCAGCACCACCGCGTCGTATTTCGCCAGATTCTCCGCGGTGAAGGCGGAATACACTGCGCTGAAATCGGCGGTGTAAGCGCCGGTCTTCTCGCCCATGAGCCGGATCGCCTCGTTGGCACCGGCAATGCCGCCGCCGTGGAAAAATCCCTCACAGCGCCAGAAAACCAGGATGCGCCGGGCTGTTTTCGGCTTGGCCGTGGCGGCGGCGGGAAGCGCCTCCTCGATCTTCTTGATGTTGGCCTCGTCGGGCTTTTGAATCGGGCGGTCGGCCCAGGCATCGCGCTGCTGGGCGGTGGCGTTGAGGACCAGCGCGGCAAGCGCGGCGAGTGGCAGGATGGTGGTTATTCTGTGTTTCATGGCTATGGCCGACGACCGAGGTGACAATGGGGGATGATTGCGTTTTCCCGCAATACCCACAAATGCGGGTAGCCATCCCAACGAGTCCCATGAAGAGTTTTGCTATTCCGTTGGCACGGCGTTGCCGGGGCCGGATCTCCATCAGGCTGGGACGCAACCGACCGAGTTTCGGTCGCCACCAATCCTGACCGGCTTCAGTAAAGGCATCCGAAGAGCCAGAGCGGGATGCGCTGGCCGCTGCCGGCGGGGATTTCGTCAAGGGCGAGGAAAGCGTCCTTTTTTCCGGCAATCTGCCCGCTGCCCTTGTTTCTGCCACCCACCTCGAAATGGAAACGGCCGTTGACGAGGAAGTCCGCACCTTGGCCCGCCCGCACATCGTGAAGCACTCCCACCGCCCGCACGAAGAATGTCTCCCGCAACGTTCCGATGTCGGGTTTCTCCGGCGCTGCCAGTGCGCAGGCGAGGTTGGGATCACCCAAATAAATTCGGTCGGGCTTGTCCATGGCACGGAATGATCCGCTGGAACGCCGCAGCACTAGAATGAGTCCGGCATCCTCCAAGTAACCCAAGTATTCCTTCAGGGTACGGTCGTCCGCGATGTGCAACAGGCGGCGGAGTTTCGTCAGGTCAGGGGTGTAGGGAACATTCGAGGCAATTGCCGAAAGCAGGCGCCGGATACGCCGCAAGGTAGCCCCGGTAAGGGTCGGATGCAGCGCCGGAAGGTCGCTCTCGAGGGTGGCCCGCGCGCTTTGCTGCAGGGTGATCTGGAAGGATGCCGGATCCTCGAATTCGGTGAAATACGGATAGAACCCCGATTCGAGATAGCGCCTGAATTCATCGAGAACAAAGAGCTTGTGTTGGCTCAGAACACCGACAATTTCCGCCGCCAACTTCTCATGGGACGCGACCAACTCGTCGAGCACAGGGAGCGGCAACCGCACTCCGTGGCGCAACTCCAAGAACTCGCGGAACGACAATCCCGCCAGACGGTGGAGCAGCACGCGGCGGCTCAGATCATGCGACCCACGCTCCAAGTGGAGGAGCGAACTGCCGGTGACCACCACCGCCAATTCCGGAAATGTGTCGAGAATGCTCTTCAGGTCACGCGACCAGGCATCCGCCTTGTGAATTTCGTCCACGCAAAGCAAGCCACCGCCTTGGTTTGCGAACACCTCGGCCACCGCGTATAACGGGTGCGACGCGACCAAAAAGTGGTCGGCCGGCAGGTAAAGGCACCGCCGGGAAACGCCGTGGTCGGGATAGGCCTCCTGCAAATGCTGGATCATCAGGGTGGTCTTGCCCACTCCACGCTGACCCGTGATGACATGGCAGCGACCGCGAAGCATCCCGCCTCCCGGCAGCACGCGCCGGTAAGTCCTTGCCAACCGCCCCACCATTTGGCGGCTCAATTCAAACATGGGTTCAAGCATGAAATGGAATACGATCCATAATTGAAGCCATCTTTCATGGAATGCAATCCTATTTTGGAAATCTTTTTTCGAGCGCCAGAATCAAGCAGGAAGGTCGGCTCCTTCGCAAGGCGACGGGTCAAATCGATGGGCCATGCGTGTCTTGACTCGCACTCACTGGGTGAAGGTCATCTCCCACGCGACGGTCCTGGTGGCCGACGGCACGATGCGCACGGTGGCGGTCTCCTGCTGATTGGCGATCTCCACCTTCTCGCCGGCGACCGCCGCGGCCTTGAGCTTGAAGCCGGCCGGCAGATGGACGGTGAGCACATAAGGATCACCGGCGATCACCTTGCTCGTGCCGGATAGAATGTTGGATGACTGGTCCCATTTCTCATCCATCAGGCACACGCCGCCTTGCGAGAGGTGGCGCGTGGTTGATAGCACCCACGGGTATGCGCGCGCCTCGCGGATGGCGAAGACCTGCATGCCGTTGTTCGTGTCCATGGCCGGGGCGGTGAACGAGCCCCTGCACTTGCCGAGGAAGATCTGGGTCCAGAACTCGAACACCAGGTAGTCGCGTCCGGGCTCCAACCCGAGGTCGGCGAACTCGACCTTCCGTTCCGGCATGCCGTGCATCGGACGCGGATTGATGTCGCTGCCTTCACCCCATTGGAAACGCGCGAGGACCGACCAATGATCGAAGGGCCTGTCGATCTCCTGCAGCCACCATTCGGCCTCGCCGCCACCCTTCTGGCCGTAGTCGCGGAATGACTTCTCGAACGACCAGTCGGGTGCCCGGGGCGTGTAGTCATGGAGTTGCCCCGGCACGGTGAAGAGCACGGGCGAGCTGCGCTTGGCACCCTCGAGATTCGCGGGATCGCGATAGACTTCCGCCTTGTCGCTGAGCAGCAGCACCCCGCCGGCCATCGCGATCACGCCCGGACGGATGATGGTCGACGGCGGCACCGCGGCCGCGCCGAAAGTCCGCATGGCACCCTGTGGCACCTTGCTTTCGGGCAGCACATCGCAGTGGTCCGGGTCGTTGCGCCACACCACGCCCTCCCACGAGCTGAAGCCTTGGAACGACGCGGCACGGAACCCGTCGGTCGACACCCGGCAGGCGTCGGCCACGCCGATCTGCTCGGGCAGCACACCCCAGCAGGTGAGAATGTAGGTGTCGCGGCCGAGTTCCGCGCGCGCCGTCTGATAGAACCGCCGCAGCGCCCCGCCGGGTGTGATCCCCTTGTCCTTGAAGTAGTCGCCGGCCGGCCGGTAACCCCAATCGACGAGGTCGCCGGCACCGTCGATCTTGACATAAGTGAAACCGAGATCTTTCGCGCCGCGATAGGTCGGACGCACCAACCGATCAAGCGCCTCCTCGTTGGTCGGATCGAGTGCGTAGAAGCCGGCCCCTGTCCACGGGTTCACCGCCCTTCTCGGCTTGCCGTCGGGCGCGAGCACGAACCACTCCGGGTGATCCTTGACCATCTGCCGCACCAGCGGGTCGCTGTCATAGAAGATGCAGAACACCCAGATGCCCGGCTCCATGCCCGCCGCGCGGACTTTGCACACATACTCCGCAGCCCCGCCTGGAAACCGGTCGTTCCACTCAAGGAACCCGCGCGGGCTGCCACCGCCGGTCTGGAAGCAGTCGTCGATCTGCACGTAGCGGTAGCCGAAGTCGGGCAGCTTGTGGGTGGTGAACGCCGCGGTGACCGCATCGAGCGCCTTGTGGTCGAACCCGCCACGGTAGGGCCACCAACTGCAGTAGCCGGTGACCGAATCCTTCCAGATCTGATAGGTCCACGGCTCGAACCAGCCGATCCCCTTGTGTTTCTGATAGAAGCGGGGGCGGAAGACCAACTCGATGGACGGGCCGCGGCACTCGATGGCGAAGGCGACGTTGCTTTCAGGTGCGCGACCTGGCGGTTCATTGGCGGCAGAAGCCGGCGGGACGCCGGCGCTCCTTGATGGCGCGATACGGATGGCGCCGTCGGCCGGGCCCGCCAGCATCCAATCCCAGCGGCGGTCATAGACGGCGTTGTTGCGCAGGCTGCGGCTGGGTCCGACGCTGGTGCGGAGCACCGGGAAGCGCTGCTGCGCCTCGCTTTCGGTCTCGGCGGCAAACGCCTCCCCACTGCCGGTGGCGGTGCCGCCGAGCACCAACTTCACGCCCTCCTGCGGCTTGGCCAAGCTGAACTTCAGGCGTTGCTCGACTTTTTCCTTCTGGTCACGGGTTTCGGCCGGTTCGAACTTCACTTCGGCTCCCGCCACCGCCTTGCCGGCCGCGTCTTCGGCGCGGATCATGCCATCAAATATCAAACTGCCGTGGTAGCGGAGGCTAAGCCGTCCTCGGGTGGCGTCCCATGCCACAGTGGCGGGGTCGTTGGGCGGTGGTGTGACGGCCTGCTGGGCGAGACCCCCCTGAAGCAGGAGCAGTTGGGCCACGCCCGCCAGGATGGGTATGGATGGAAGTGTGGTTAGGGGTCTCATGTTCATGTGTCGTGGCGTTTGCTTGGTTGGTCAGCTTGTGGTGGATTGAGGTGGTTCTTTCGAGCGCCGGATTCAAGCAGGAAGGTCGGTTCCTTCGCAAGGCGACGGGTCAAATCGATGTGCCATGCGTGTCTTGATCCGCACTCACTGGGTGAAGGTCATCTGCCACGTGACGGTCCTGGTGGCCGAGGGCACGATACGGACCGTGGCGGTCTCTTGCTGATTGGTGATTTCCGCCTTCTCGCCGGCGACCGCCGCGGCCTTGAGCTTGAAGCCGGCCGGCAGATGGATGGTGAGCACATAAGGGTCACCGGCGACCACCTTGCTCTTGCCGGATAGTCTGTTAGCTTCCGGATCCCATTTCTCATCCATCAGGCAGACGCCGCCCTGCGAGAGGTGGCGGGTGGTCGAGAGCACCCACGGGTATGCGCGCGCCTCGCGGATGGCGAAGACCTGCATGCCGTTGTTCGTGTCCATGGCCGGGGCGGTGAACGAACCCTTGCACTTGCCGAGAAACTTCTGGCTCCAGAATTCGAAGACCAGGTAGTCGCGGTCGGGCTCCAGGCCGAGGTCCGCGAACTTGACCTCCTGCTGGGGCGTGCCCTTGAAATGATAGACGTGTTTGTCGCTCTCCTTCTCCCCCCACTGGATTCGCGCCAGCACCGACCAGTGGTCGAAGGGCCGGTCGATTTCCTGCAGCCACCAGGAAAGGGCATTGCCGCAACTGTAGAGTTGCCCCGGCACCGTGGAAAGCACCGGTGAACTGCGCTTCATCCCCTCGATGTTGCGGTCGTCCTGATAGACCTCCACCTTGTCGCTGAGCATGAGCACGCCGCCCGCCATGGTGCAAAGTGCGGGCCGGATGACGGTGCGGGCCGGCACCGGTTCCGTCGCGCCGAAAACCGGCATCATGGCGTCCGTATCCATGAGCCAATCCCCCATGATGTCGCAGTGATCCGGATCGTTCCGCCAAACCACGCCCTCCAGATGGTTGTATTGCGCCAGGGTGTTCGGCTGAAAGCCGTCGTTGCTCAGCCGGGCGCCGTCCGTCAGACCGATCAGATGGCGGGTGTTGCCGACGGTGTGGCAGGCGAGGAGGTACACCTCCGGCCCCAATTCCTCGCGGGCCACGGTTTCCCACAGGCGCAGCGACTGCTCCGGCGTGGTCGGATGGGTCTTGAAGAATTCCTCGCAATCCTTGTTCTTGTACGCGTTGAGCAGGTCGCCGGTGCCGTCGATCTTGACATAGTCCCAGCCCTGCTTCTTGAGTCCGCGGAAGAGGGGGCGGATCATGTTTTCCACCGCCTCCTTGTTGGTGGTGTCGAGCACATAGAACCTGCCCCGGAACAACGATCCGTCGGCCTTGTGCACGAACCAGTCCGGGTGATCCCTGACAATGTCGGCGATGTGCGGGTCGGTGGCGACATGGACCCGGTGCACCCAGATGCCGGGCTTCATGCCGGCGTCGCGGATCGCCTTGAGGGCGTACTGCGAGCCGCCCGGGAACTTCTTCGTGTCCCAGTTCAGGAAGTTCTCGGGGCAGCTTCCGTTGCCCTGCTCGTAGGCGTCATCGAACTGCATGTAGTCGTATCCGAAATCGGGAAGACGCTTCTCCACGAACACCTTGAGCA
>CAYRLT010000386.1:0-15636 GCA_964425095.1 uncultured Luteolibacter sp. | reverse complement strand
TTCCGGGTGGTTTTGATGCCAGTCGTAGTCTTCCGGCGTGTCCTCCGCCGTCGGGTTCTCGGCCCTCATTTGTTCCTCGCGGGCGAGTTGGCGTTCCATGCTTTCGCGGGCTTCCTGCTCTTCCTTGATGCGGCTTTTCTTGTTGTCGTAATAGGCGAGCCAGATGCAGATCTCGTAGAGAATAATCATCGGCAGTGCCATGAGCAGCAGCGTGAAGATATCCGGGGTCGGGGTGAGCACGGCGGCCGCCACGAAGATCGCGACGATGGCGTAGGAGCGTGTCTTGGACATCGTCGCGTAGGAGAGAAGTCCCAGTTTCACGAACACCATCACCACCACCGGCAGCTCAAAGGAAAGTCCGAAAAGCAGCGTGAACTGCGTAGCGAAGGAAATATACTCGCCGATCCGCCAGTCGTTGGAAACCCCGAGGTTGCCGCTCCATTCGTAGAAAAAGGTCAGCGCCCGCGGCAGGACACCATAATAGGCGAACAACACACCACCGATGAACAACCCGAAACCAATGGCCATTGATGGCCACATCACCCGTTTTTCATTCGAATGCAGGCCGGGCAGAATGAATTGCAGGACAAACATCAGCAACAGCGGAAACGCCAGAATGATGCCTGCGAAAAACGACAACTTCATGGACAACATGAAAGTCTCGGTCGGCTTCAAGGCGGACATGAGTTTCAAATTCCCGCGATTGTCCACCTCCGGACTCGGCGCGGTTTTCACCAAGGCCAAGACTTGTTGTTTCAGATCCGGTGAGATGCTCAGCGCGTCGAGAAACCCTTCGCGCTTCCCCTCCGGCAGGGCCAGCGAGGCACGGAGCAAACCGGCGGATTGCGCGTGAAAGACCAAGGTTTCATCGCCGCACGCCTGGTAGAAGGATTCGCGTTGCGCGGGATCGAGGCCGGAGGCGGCATGCTCGATGGATTTCGCTTTCTCCCACTGGGCGACATCCAGCGGACGCGGTGCCTGTTCGGCGGTTTGCGGGAGTTTCGCCTCGAGCTGCGTGATCCAGACTTGCTCGACCGGTCGCCGAAGCACTTCCATCAATTGTTTCTGGAACGTGAAGCAAATCACCATGGAAATCACCAAAGTAAGCACGACCCGGGTGATCATGACCCTTAGATCCTCGAGGTGCTCGAGGAATGGTTTTTCATGATCCGGGTGGGAATTTTCCCGCAATTGGACGATTTTATTCAGCAGATACATGCCAGGGGGCGGGGATTCAAGCCGCCGCCGCCCCGCACCGCAAGGGCGGATGTGAAGGCAGCGAAAATTCCGGCATTGCGGGGCCCTGCATGATGTTCCACCCTCTCGCGCCTCCTCTCACGAATTCCAGCATCACTCCATGCGTTCCAAAGAATTGCTCCTCGCCGATTTTCCGATCCTCGATCAATCGATCCATGGTCAAGCGCTCGTCTATCTGGACAACGCCGCGACCACCCAGAAACCGGTGGCCGTCTTGCGGGCATCACGGCATTACTACGAGACCATCAATTCCAACATCCACCGCGGCACCCACCAACTCGCCCGGGCCGCCACCGAGGCGTTTGAAAATGCACGCCAAACAATCGCCACCCATCTCCACGCCACAACCCCCGACGAGGTGATCTTCACCTCCGGCACCACCGGCGGCATCAATCTGGTGGCCAACATCCTCAGCCTTTCCGGCAAGATCGGACTCGGCGACGAAGTGCTCATTTCCACGCTCGAACACCACTCGAACATCGTCCCATGGCAAATGCTCTGCCAACGCACCGGCGCCACCCTCAAGGTGATTCCCTGCCATGACGATGGCACGCTCGATCAAGACGCCTTCCGCGCCACACTCGCACAAGGAAACGTGAAAATCCTCGCGGTGACATGGATTTCCAATGCCTTTGGCACGGTCAATCCAGTGGCTGAAATGACTCTCGCCGCCAAAAAAGCCGGAGCCTTCGTGCTGATCGACGCCGCCCAATCCATCGCCCACCTTCCCGTCGATGTGCAGGCGCTCGGGGCCGATTTCCTGGCGTTTTCCGGCCACAAAATCTATGCGCCCACCGGCATCGGCGTGCTCTGGGGCCGCGCGGAACTGCTCAACGAACTCCCCCCATGGCAGGGTGGCGGGGAAATGATCAAGGAAGTGACCTTCGCGCATACGACTTACAACGAGCTCCCGTTCAAATACGAAGCCGGCACTCCCAACATCGAAGGCGCCATCGCGCTCCGCGCTGCCTTCGATTACGTCAATGACATCGGCATCGAGGCCATCCACGCACATGAGGGCGCTTTGATCCGCTCCGCCGCCGCCGCGCTCTCCGATATCCCCGGCATCCGCTTTTACGGCCCTACCAACCGCTCGGGCTCGCTCTCATTCAACATCGAGGGCATCCACCACTACGATCTCGGCACTTTGCTCGACCAAATGGGCGTCGCCGTGCGCACCGGCCACCATTGTTGCCAACCGCTGATGGCACGCTTCGGCACCACCGGCACCGTCCGCGCCTCTTTCGCCCTCTACAACACGGAATCCGATGTCGAAACTTTCGCCACCGCCACCCGCAGGGCGGTTTCCATGCTTCGGTAAAAAACCACCTACTTCCCCATGAATATCGTCCTCGGCATCACCGGATCCATCGCCGCTTACAAGGCGGCGGATCTCGCTTCGCAATTGGTGAAACAAGGCCACGAGGTGCATGTCGTCATGACCCGAAGCGCCACCGAATTCATCACACCGCTCACACTGCAAACCCTGACCCGCCAGCCGGTGACTGTTTCCCTCGAGGATGAGAAACAATCGTGGAAACCCGGCCACATCGATCTTGCAGACCGCACCGACCTCTTCCTCGTCGCCCCGGCAACCGCCAACGTGCTCGGCGCATTCGCCAACGGCCTCGCGCCCGATTCACTCACCTCCATTTATCTAGCACTACCCCGCAGCACGCCGGTGCTCATCGCGCCCGCCATGAATGGCAAAATGTGGTTGCACCCGGCGACGCAACGCAATCTCGCCCGACTCAAAGAAGACGGTTGCCAATTCGTCGATCCCGCGGAAGGCGACCTCGCCTGCGGCTATGAAGGCATCGGCCGACTCGCCCCAGTGGAGGAGATTCTCGCCCGCGTGGCTGCAGTCTTTTCCGGCAAGGCCTAGAGAGATCAGTTGCACCCATTTTGGCCGTCGATCGCCCGAATTTCCGTGATTCCCACAAAAACTTACCCGGCGGGCAAAAAAACCTTGCGTGCTCGAATGCTCCGTGGTGTTCTCCCCGCCCGCCCACAGGGGTGGATCAACCATTTCTTAATACGGCCATGGCCTACGCAGTGATCAAAACCGGCGGTAAACAATACCGCGTCTCAGAAGGAACCCGCTTCGATGTCGAAAAACTCGATGCCGCAGTGGACTCCGAAATCAAGTTCGACGTATTGCTCGTTGGCGAAGGCGAAACCGTGAAAATCGGTGCACCTGTCGTTGCAGGCGCTTCGGTAACCGCCAAGGTTCTCAGCCAATTTCGCGGACCCAAGGGCATTGCTTTCAAATTCAAGCGCCGCAAGGGTTTCCACAAAACCAAGGGTTTCCGCCGCAGCCTTACCACGCTCGAGGTAACCTCGATCGCAGGTTAATCTCCAACCACTTACCCACCTACTTCCATGGCCCATAAAAAAGGACAAGGCTCCGTCAAGAACGGTCGCGATTCACGCAGTAAACGCCTCGGCGTGAAAAAATTCGGCGGACAAGTTGTCATCGCCGGCAACATCATCATCCGCCAGCGCGGCACCAAGGTGCATCCGGGCCTCGGCGTCGGTTGCGGCCGTGACCACACGCTTTTCGCGCTGATCGATGGCAAGGTCATGTTTGACCGCGAATCCCGCCGCGTCAATGTGGTGGCCCTCGCCGCCAACTGATCGGATTCCAACACAAATTTTCACCTGAAAGCCGCTTCCACTCCCGGAAGCGGCTTTTTTGGCGCTCAATTTCCGCATGCTCCAAATTCTCCTGATTCCCTTCATCTTATTGTTTGCCTGCTCGACCGGCTGCCGCAAGGCGCGCGCCGAGGAACCACCGAAGGCCGCCGTGCCTGCCGTGATAAACAGCCGCTTGGAATTGCAGTTGATGAGTTTCAACCTGCGCTATGAAAACCCGGAGGATCGCGGCCAGCGCGCTTGGCAGGAACGGGTGATCGGCACGGTGCGCATGATTCGCGAGGAAGCGCCCGACGTGTTCGGTGTCCAGGAAGCCTTGCACGGGCAAGTCGCTGACTTGCGGGCCTCGCTCCCGGATTACGAGTTTTCCGGAGTCGGCCGCGACGACGGCAGGCGGGATGGCGAGTATGCCGGACTCTTTTTCCGTCGCGATCGCTTTGAGCCGGATCTGGCCGATCGCGGGACATTCTGGCTCTCCGACACCCCCGAACGGGCGGGTTCAAAAACTTGGGGCAATGATATTCCCCGCGTCGCATCATGGCTGCGTTTGGTCGATCGCACGACCCAACGCGGGTTCTACGCATTCGTCACTCACTGGGATCATCGCAACCAACCATCACGCGAACAAGCCGCGCTGCTCATGGCGCGCAGGATCGATTCCCGGAAGCATCGCGATGAACCGGTTGTCTTGTTAGGTGATTTGAACGCGACCGAAAACAATCCGGGCGTCGCCTACCTAACAGGAAAGCGTGCCACACTCGCCGGCAGCGATCAGACATGGAAACATGCGCTGATTGATACGTTTCAAACCCTCCACCCCAAAGCCAGCGCGCGCACCACGCTTCACTTCTGGAAAGGCAGCCGTGAAGGATCCCTCAAGGTGGATCACATCCTTGTTAGCCAAGGAGCCAAAGTGATTTCCTCCCAAATCCGTGATCAAGATAAACCCATGCTCTCCGACCATTTTCCATTCACCGCAAGGGTGGCATTCCCGGAATCATCCAAGTCATTACCGGAATGAATGCGATCGGGAATGTGGAAGGGCATGGGTTGTGAATAGGAAGTCCACCCCGGCCGAAATGACCGGGGTGGAGGCACAAATTATTTGGCTTTATTCAACTTCAGCCGGCTCCTCGGGCTCCTCGCCGGCTGGCGGGCAGGGCGGGCGGCCTCCCTCAGGTGGCGGCGGGCCTTCAGGATGAAGTTCGTCCCGGGTGAGCTCGCCATCGTTGTTTTTATCGAGTTGCAGGAACGCCTTCGACGCGTTTTCGATTTGTATGGAGCATCAACCGCTACCTGCGCCATCATTCTGGATCCCTTGATTCGCAAAGTCCTCGCCCGCGAATCCGCGGAGTTGGAGACCGAGGTCAGAGTGCCCGATGGACTCGCGATGACGACCGATACAACCCTGCTCGGGCGAGCCCTCGGCAACCTCTTCCGGAACGCAGCCATCCACGCCGACCCCCACGCACACGTGGAAATCGAAGCAATCGAATCGCCGGAGGCCATCTCGATTTCCGTCACCGACAACGGGCCCGGGGTTCCCTCGGACGAACTCCCGCGGATTTTCGAACCCTTCCACCGGCTCGACCGCGCCCGCAGCCGGAGGCCTCCGCATCGCCCTCCGCCTCCCGAAAGCGCTCGTCTTGTCGGCTTCCACATGAGGGACAAGACCGACATATTGCCTGAGTGAAATTCAAAAGATGGACAAACCCTGCCCAGCGGCTTGAATCTCCGTGCGGATCCATGGAAAATCCATGAATCCGAAAAACCTCAAACACCAACCCCTGACAACCCGATGAAAATCTCCAAAAACAAATTCAACAACGAAGAAGTGGTCCTCGATTTCCACGAATACGAAGGCTGCGAATTCACGAACTGCCGCTTTGTCGTCCTCGGCTACGGCCCCTTCGCTCTTAACCAATGCGAGGTCACCAATTGCGAATTCACCTTCGCTGGCCCTGCCGCCAGCACGATCCAGACGATGTCCACCATCTATCACAACATCGGCGAGCAAGGCAAACAACTCATCGAAGGCACCTTCGACCAAATCCGCAACGCCGGAGCGAACAAGCCCGCCTGAAGCGGATCATAGTTAGGGCTCCACGCGAAAGGGCACGTTCGCGGTCGACCCATGGCCTTTGCCATCGTTGACGAAAACAAACAATCGATAGCTTCCGGGAATTCCGGGCGCGCGCAGAGTCGTTTCCGCGGCCTTGGGTAGATTGATACTGTCAGCGATTGGCATTGGTCTGATTTCGCGATTTTTTTCATCTTTGCGAATGTCATCGCTGTAGATTTCCCATCGATACGTCAGCGGGTCGCCATCCGGATCATCCGCCTTGACGCTGGCGGTGATGGAGTTGCCGATTTTTACGATCTGCTTATTCGCGCTGCATTGGATCGGCGCGATCTTCGGCGCGGCGTTAGGCACTTTTTTCCCTGTCCAAAAATAACGCAATTCATCGACGCTGGCCGTGGTATCACCGCTCGGCGTGCGTAGGCCAAACCAAGTAAAAGTGGCCTCCTGTTTTTGCCCCCACAAAAAGGCATACGAACCGAAACAATGACCCGCAGGCTGGATCGTTTTTTCATACCCCTTGCGCAGTGTTTCGGCTTTTTCCGTGCTGGTTTGTTCAATGGGTCTGCCCCATGACGTTTTCGGACGCTCCCAATATCCTGCAGGGCCGAATTCGGTGACAATCCAGGGCTTTGCCCATTGCCGTTTCTCCAAATCCGCCCTCAGCCCGTGGAGGCCGCCATAGGTATTGATGCCGATGATGTCGAGATCAGGGCAATGCTCCGCGACCCCCTTCGCCTTCGGCGCGGAAAAACCGGCTACGGCGTTGATCGTGGGGTGATTGGGATCCGTCTCTTTCGCCATTTTGCATAGCGCGTTGAGTTGTTTCCAATAGGCAACATCGCTGCCATCGCCCTCGGCCTCGTTGCCGATGTTCCATAGTAACAATGCCGGCGCATCACGATGGGTTTCGATGCTCTTGCGCACACGCTCCAACTGTCGTGCGCAATGCTCAGGATTGCGGTAACTGAACCACGAGCATTCGTTTTCGATCCAAATCCCCGCGCACACCGTGAGGCCGTTTTTTTCCGCATCTCCTAACAATTCTTTTAGTCCGTTATCCGACCAAGTTCGCACCGAATTCCCACCCAACTGAGCTAGCAATTTCAAATCACGATCTCCGCCGACGCCCTTGATGAAATATGGCGCGCCACCACGCTCCAGCCCCGTGGCAGTAAGTTTCACAGGTATCGGTGCCGCCTCGATGGTGGCCACTGTGAGCATGCCGATCCATGCGTATTTCCTCACAAATGCGATCATTGAAGGCAGTCTGAAACCGCACAGTGGAAATGTCAATTTTGACAAACCCGGAAAGATTTCGTTGCTAGCTGCGTAGAATCCATGTGCCGTAAGCCCTGTCTCAGGAAATGTTTTTCCCATCATCCCAACTCAAAATTCAGCCATGACCACGCCCGACCGCCGTAGCTTTCTCAAAACAACCGGACTTGGAACCGGAGCTCTCCTCTTCGGATTTCCTGCCGTTGTCCGCGGCCAGAACCTTAATAGCCGTCTCAACGTAGCCTGCATTGGCGTCGGCGGAAAAGGCTTCAGCGACGTGAAGGAAACCGCCAGCGCCGGCGGCAATATCGTTGGACTCTGCGATGTGGACTCCAGAATGATCGAGCGGAAACTCAAAGATCATCCGGACGCGAAGACGTTCTCGGATTTCCGCAAGATGCTCACCGAGATGGACAAGGACATCGATGCGGTGGTCATTTCCACACCTGACCACTTGCATGGCATGGCCGCAAAAATGGCCATGGAAATGGGCAAACATGTCTATTGCCAAAAACCCCTCACCCAGACGGTTCACGAAGCCCGCGAACTGGTTCGCATCGCCAAGGAGAAAAAGCTAGCCACCCAGATGGGCAACCAAGGCAGCGCCGGCAATGGCCTGCGCCGCGCCGTGGAAGTCATCCAATCCGGAGTGATCGGAAAGCCGCTCGAACTCCACGTCTGGTCTAACCGTCCGGTTTGGCCGCAAGGCATCGATCGCCCGAAAGGTGAAAGCCCCATCCCGCCGGAGCTCGACTGGAACCTCTGGCTCGGCCCAGCGCCACTCCGCCCATACGTCGATAAAGCGTATCACACTTTCAACTGGCGCGGGTTCATGGACTTCGGCACCGGCGCTCTCGGCGACATGGCCTGCCACACCGTCAACATGCCATTCCGTGCGCTGAAACTCGGATACCCTTCTCTCGTCGAGTGCGAAATGGCCTCACGCATTTTCCCTGATACTTATCCCCTCACCTCGCGGATTCGCTTTGAATTCCCCGAACGCGACGGTCTGCCACCGCTCAAATTCTGGTGGTATGACGGAACACCTTCGATCGACAACGCCCCGCTGCGCCCCTACCCGGACATCGTCAAGGACGTGGTGAATCTACGCGGCAAACTCCCACCCAGCGGCTGCCTCATCATTGGTGAAAAAGGCCAGCTTTTCGCACCCGATGACTACGGTGCGATGTTCTTCCTCAAACTGGAAGGCGAGGAAAAGTTTGTCCAGGGAGCCAAGCACGAAGCCATCGCGAATATCCCGGAAAGCATTCCTCGTTCCCCCGGCCATTACAAAGAGTGGATCGAAATGATCAAGGGCGGCCCCGCTGCCTACTCGAACTTTGAAATCGCTGGCTACCTGACTGAAATCATCCTGCTAGGCTGCATCGCCCTGCGCGTTGGCGAAGGCGTCAAAATGGAGTGGGACGGACCGAACATGCGTTCGCCCAACTGCCCGGAGGCCGCTCGCTTCGTCCAACGCAACAACCGAACCGGTTGGTAAGCCATTTGAATAACTTGGCCTCGTTGCTACCGAGCGCTGGTTTCAGCCCAATGCCTTTAAGGATTCGGTCACAGACAGCGCAAATGAAATAGCGAAGCACCTTAAGGAGCGGCGGAACGTGTCCGCCGATGCCCATGAAAAGCCAATGAGATGAGAGATGCGCTTTCCATTGGCCTCATCATGGGTAGGGCGAACACGTTTCGCCCCTCCAGGTAAATCCTTAAAGGCATTGGCCTTCAGCCGGCGAGTCCATGTTCTGTTCCAGAACGGCCGTGAATTCCAGAGAAGCATGGCGCGCTGTCTGTGATTGGGGTATTTTTCACCGCGGAGGCACCGAGAGAAGATGAGGCACCGAGAGGGGATGAGATGTGTTTGTTTGGTTTCGATGCCGAATACAATCACTCTCGCCAGCTGAAGCCAGCGCTCGGTAGGAACAAGACCAAGTTGATCGGGAGAGTAAGCCGGATCTCACGGGTCATGGAGGTCCGACTGTAAAATGCCGGGTTTTCTTATTTCCCGTGCGACTTAACGAAATCGATATTGGCGCGGACCTTAGGCACGCTGTCTTTCCAATCGTTTTCGTGCTCAATTGAAATATGGCCGTCGAATTTCTGGTTCTTGAGTTCTTCAAGACAAGCAGCGACGTCCACCACACCCGTGCCAGCCACGACCACTGGAGAAGGCCCCATCTTTTCCTTGTCTTTCAAGTGAACGCTGATGATGCGGCCGTTGAGAATCCGCAAGCACTCGACGGGCTTGAGATTCGAGGTGCACCAATGGCCGAGATCGGCGCAAGCCCCGACGCGTGGGTCGCGGCTTTCCACCACGCCAAGAATGTAGAGTGGATTCCAGACCTTGTATTTCGGTTTACTCATCGAGCCGCCGTGCTCGTGAAACGCCACTTTGATATCAAACTCCTTGGCTGCGGCCTCCCACGCGGCGATCTGCTCGGTGGATTCGGTGCAAACTGCGTAAAGTCCCATTTTTTTCGCAAACTCCATGATGGCGCGAACGTCCTCCGGGCTGTTGGCCGCGATGACGCCGTAGTTCACCGGATGCACGCCCAGGCGGGCGCATTCAGCCTTGAGCTCGGCTATCGATTCGGCGGACATGCTGTGGTGAATCTTTTCCTTGGAACCCGGCTTGAGAATCTGGCCCGGGTAAAACTCGATCATGTTGCCCCCCGCCTCCTTAGTTTTGGCGACCGCTTCAAACGCGGAAAACTCCTTGAATGTGTAGGCCTGGGCACCGATGAACCAACCGTTTTGACGGAGGTTTTCCGGAATGGGTTCGGCATGGAGGTTTGCGGCCAGGGCTAGGGCGAGAAATGCGGTGTGGCGTATCGTTTTCATGGAATGGTATCTGCAGCGCATATTACGAATCGGGATCGTGTTTCATACAGATAAATGCGGAAATCATTTCGTTTCCTTCAAACTCCACTCGTCATGCCACGGCACCTTGGGTTTTCCCTGAGCGTCAAATTCAAGCGGCAGCCAAACATGCCTTGAGTCCGCTAGATCCCATTTTTTCCAGCGGTCGAACATCGCAATGTAAGTATCGGGCTGTCCGGCCACCTGCAGCACATACGTACTCTGGCCGCCGAAGGTGGTTTTCGCGTCTTTGCCCCGGCAGGGATTTTCCAGTTCGGTCCAGGGGCCGAAGATGTTGTCGGCTA
Organism: uncultured Luteolibacter sp.; assembly: GCA_964425095.1. Lineage (GTDB taxonomy): Bacteria > Verrucomicrobiota > Verrucomicrobiia > Verrucomicrobiales > Akkermansiaceae > Luteolibacter. The sequence goes on along the minus strand of CAYRLT010000386.1, from coordinate 5,190 downwards.
CTGCGGAGCGTGCCTCATTCGGATCCCAACCGGTGCAACCGGAGGCGATCAGGTAATACTTGCCACTGTGCTTGAAGACCGCCGGTGCTTCCATGCGGCGACCGATGAAGATGCGCGCATATTTGCCCGCTGGCTTGAGATAATCATCCGTCAACAGCGAGACCTGCAAGGTGTCGTTATTCTCCGAGGAGTAAATATGATAGGCCTTGCCGTCATCGTCCACAAACAGCGTCATGTCGCGAGCCATCTGGCCTCCCTTCAAATCACCGGCGAAAATGTTCTTTTCTCCCTTAACTTTGTCTTGCTCCGTGATGTTGATTGGCGGGACGCCCGCGTTGGGACGGAAGCTGCCAATGTATTTGAACGGCCCAACGGGAGTGTCACTCACCGCAACGCCGGATCGCGCTGCTTGGTAATTCGGGCTGTCTTGGTGCAGCCACATGACAAACTTTTTGGTGAGGGCATTGTAGATGACCTTGGGACGCTCGATGACGTTCTCACATGCGAGATCGTGGTCAGGATTCTTGGCGTCCGAGGGCAAGGCGAGCCCTTCATTTTTCCAGTCGTAGAGATTAGCGGAAGAATAACATGAAACACCGCCAGCGAGAACCCGGGTGCCGCCCCAACCCTTGTTCACCCCCGGGAGATAAGTGCGCCCCTCCTTCAATTCTCCATACCAATAATACACTCCTTCGTGAAAAATCACCCCACCGCCATGGGCGTTGATGGGTTGACCTGCGGTATCGAGCCACACCTCGCCGGGGCGGAATGCCTTTTCTTCAGATGCAACACCAGACGGGGAAAAGGTCAGCAATAAAGCCATGCTCAAGAACGAGTTAAGGATCTTAATCTGTCGTTTCATGTGAAGCCCATCCTGCCGCCGATCTGCCGATGATCAAGGATTCGTCGTGGAAAAAGTTACGTCCAGAGGACATATGGGCAGGCGAGCGGGGTGATTGACACATGCAACGCCGACCTTGGAGAGCGCTGAACTCATCCACGCGCTTTTGCCATGCGGCTTCCAGTTGTTTGACTTTGTCGGGCATCCCATCGGCTAGATTTCACTGTTCAGCGCGGTCATTTCCAAGGTTGTATAGCTGCCATGGGATGGAAGGGAGCGGCCTTGGGATTGATAAGGCATCGAACCGTGTTTATTTCATCTCGAATCCGAATAGACGCTCGCCATTGTCCATGCAAATGTCGGCCTTCACTCCAAAGCCAGCAACCATGAGCAATTCCACCCGCCGCGACCCTTTCGAAGAAGCCCGCAGCCGTGAGGGCGTGCTGCAATGCCCGTTCCACGGTGAAACCATCACCATGATCCTGCGCCACGGCGACGTGCGGCAGGCGGCGAAAGACTGGCGGACTTTCAGTTCCGACGCTCCGTTCCGCGTGCCGATCCCGTCGGAAGAAGCGGTGCGCACGACACGGCAGTTACCGATCGAGACCGACCCCCCCATACACAGCGACTACCGCACCATCGTCGATCCGTTTTTCCAGCGGCCTAAATCCCCGGAAATGATCGCCAAGGTCGAGGAACTCATAGAGGACATCCTCAACCAAGCCCTGCGCCGCGACGAATTCGAAGCCGTCAGCGAATTCGCCCTACCTCTGCAATCGCGCGCGCTGACGCATCTCCTGAACATGCCGGAGAGCGAAGCCGATGTCTGGATTGGCTGGGGCATCCACGTATTCAAAGTGACCGGCGGTGAATTCAAAAAGGGCAACGTGCTTGAAGACTACCTCCACACCCAATTCGACCGTGCCGAACGTGAGCCATGCATCGATTTCTTCAGCGCTCTTATAAATGCGGAATACCAAGGCCGCACACTCACCCGCGAGGAATGCATCGGATTCGCGAACCTTGCCTTCGCCGGCGGGCGCGACACGATCATCCACACGGTGTCCTCCCTGCTCGCGCACTTCGGCAGCCACCCCGAGGCGCTCGAATTCCTGCGCGCCGACCCGCGGCGCATCACTTTGGCGAGCGAAGAATTCTTCCGTGTCTTCATGCCGCTCACGCAGATCGGCCGCGTCTGCACGCAAGACACCGCTCTGCACGGCGTCAATGTGTCGGCGGGCGAACGCGTCGGCCTGTGCTGGGCCTCTGCCAATCACGACGAGACGGTATTCGACAAACCGGAGGACATCCGTCTCGATCGCAAACCCAATCCCCACGTTGCCTTCGGTTTCGGCGAACATCTCTGCCTCGGCGCTCCCCACGCCCGCCTGATCATACGCACGCTGCTTGCAGCACTGTGCCGGAAAATCCAACAGATTGAAGTGCTCGAAGCCGTCGATCAACTTGAACAGGAGGAAAAGTTCACCCGCAAGGTGGGCTTCGAAAAACTCAGGCTGCGTTTGCGGTCCGTATCTTAAGACATCCGCCGTAAACCGGGACATGAGGCGACAAAACGAAGACCGAGATGTGGCAAATCGCTGTTTGCAGCCCAAGAGCGAAACTAACAGGCCCTGTGTTTCAGCAAAGCCCAAGTGCTCTTGCCTGCCGCGTGATACCGCGCCGCTGAGAGCCGTGGAAAATTCCAGCGTGGATAGGTAACGCTGCCGTAAGGGATTGGCAAGGGGCGACGCCATGAACACGGAGGAGCGATGCATGATCGCTCGGACCATGAAGTGACAATGGGAAGCGCTTCGCTCAGATCATTGGCTATTCATGGGCATCGGCGGACACGTTCCGCCGCTCCGGAGGGGCGATGCATGAATACGGAGCGCTGGCTTTAGCTGCCAGTGTTAGAGATAACGCTGGCGGCAGGGGGGTATTCTGTCACCCGTCATTTACGAGGTACATACAGACTTGCTGGGGCGACTCCATCGCCTGTCTGAATAAAGCCTGGGGCGGAATCTATTGATAGTTTTCCACACCGATCTTAGGGCTCTACTGTCTCACATAGACATGGTAGCCGCAATGCCAGCCTTTGGGAATCTCGACGACGTCGTCGCTTTCAGGCGTGATGTTGAATCCACCGCGTTCGATGAGAAGGAAATCATGGCCTTCAATGGTGCGAACCTCCATTTTGAGGGCTTGATCGTCATTGATGCCGACAATCCTGTCGCCGGACCAAAAGGAACCGCCGAAGAATTTTGATTTGGCCACTTTGCCGCCATCGAGAAGTTGGATCACGTCCTTGGGTTTGTCGACCTTGGTCGGATTCCCCCCTTTAAGTCCTTTGATGTAGGCGTTGATACGGGCGTCAATTTCCTGCGGGTTGTTGGGTGCGGGGTAGACGCACCAAGCCCAAGTGCCGACGAGGGATTTATTCGGTATGAATGAGCCCTTGTGGACATACTTGTCCGATTCCTTACCGCTGACGTAGGAAGCCAATGTGGTTTTGGGCATTTGCCGCACGAACTCATCGCCACCAGGCACTTCCTGGACGATGCTGCCGATGCGGGACCGGACGACAGTTGCGCCGTTGGTCATGACTGCTCCCGTGTTGGGTTCCTTGAGCACGCCGGGCATGCTGGCAAAGGTTTTCTGGAGCAGGGGCAGGGCGAAAGTTTTCACCTCCGGGCTGGCGGCCTTCATGGCATCGGCAATCGCGCGCGTGCTTCTGCCGGAGGCGGAGTCGACGCGGAAACTGGCGGCCTTGTCGAGAATGGCGGGGAGAACGATTTTGTAATGCGCGGGATCCACGGCGATCTTGGCGAGCGTGCATACTGCGGCAGTCTGGATCCAAGTGCAGTCGTATTTCATCAACTGCAGCAGGCGGTCCCGGTGTTTGCCGATCGACTCCGAATTACCCCGGCTCAGCGCCTCAATCGCATGCAGCGCGACCCACCAAGATTCATTAGGGTCATTGACCATCTTGCTAACAAGCTCATACATCTCAATTGTCAACTTGTCGGCAGGCAGAGCCGAACCCTTGAACATGCCGGTCAATGCGAGCAATCCCGCTTGCCGGAGTCGCGCATCGCCCGATTTCAATAGCGGAACCACGAGATCAACGCGCCCGCGTATGACGAGCTGTCTCATCGCCCCGCTGCGCAGGTCGTATTCGGGATGATGCAAATACTTCAGCAAGGTTTCACCGGACATAGCCGGGTCCTCGAGCTTGCCGATCACGGCCAAGGAAGCATGGGTTTCCACTTTTTCATTCAGAAGATCCTCCATGGTGAGTGGGCCGCCTGCGATCGGCTCGATGGAATGAAACACGTCATCGGCGGCATTGCCCCATGGGCGCTTGAGCGGCATGGATTTCGCCCACTTGCTGCGCGGCGCGCCAAAAAGTTGAAGCTGTTTGCGGGGCAGGGTGTAGGTGAGCGCAAAGAAGGTGCCCCAGTCCATGGTATCCTCGGTGGCGGAGCGGTCGTAGCGGTCGTCCATGCCGGCAATGCCGATGCTGCCGTCGAAGCGGCGGGAGAGATCCATCACCCAGCGCCTCGTGTCCAGATACGAGCGGTAAGCCACAGGCCGCTTCTCGCGCATCTGGCTGACCGCCGTATGGTGCCAGATCTCGCCCATGCCGCCACCGGTGTGGGCGGCGTGGAACCAGTTGGTCGCGTAAAAGCTCTTCATCGCCGAATTGTCGCGCGCCTTGGCGAACACCGAGGCCTCGCCTTCCGGAGCAATCATCGCTGCGGCTCCCAAGCCGAAAGCCAGACCGCTCGTCTTGCCATTGTCGCGGAATCCGCCTTCGGGAAGCGTGTTGCCATAGGCCACGTTACCGTGCCCGGCGAAGCGGTAGAACTGCGAGAAGGTCTGATTAAACATGTATTCGTCCACGTCAACGCCGCACAGTTTGGCCATCAGGAGAAACGACATGCAATTCACGCCCGAGGCATGCACTTGTCCCGTACCCACCGAATACGTGAAGGCCGCCGGCGCGCCGCGACCGCTCCAGCCACCGCTATACATGTGGACCCGCAGCTCCTCTGTCATTTTCTTGATCACTGGCAGCACGCTTTGGTCGCCCGTGCGCAGGTAGTATTCGCAAAGGCCGGGGCCCTTGTAGCCCTTTTCCCAGTTAATTCCGCCGATGGTCTCGACGCCCTTCATCCACTTGCGGACCACTTCGAGATCCTTCTCCTCGATCGGTGTGGAAAACTAAGCTGAATAATCTCCACTGCGGCACTTCCCATTGCTGCCAAACCCGCTCATGGTAAAGCCATGTTGCCACGGGGGCGTTGGGGTCAAAATCCGGCTGCGCGGCCGATATATCGCGCGCCACG
>CAYRLT010000385.1:0-2665 GCA_964425095.1 uncultured Luteolibacter sp. | reverse complement strand
CGCCCCGACCTCCCGGTGGCGGAGACGACGGGGGTCCATGGCGTTGACCCCGACCTCGACCCGGCGACCCTGATCCCGCGCCACAAGCTCACTGCGGGCCCGCGGTGATGGATAGACGGCAATTTAAGGAGCTAATACTTGTCGTAGAAGTGGAAGGAAAGCCCAATGAGAGAGAACTTCGCGCGATGCATTGGCGGCTCTTCCGCAAGCACCACAGGAGTGTGGTGCCTCCTTATGATTTTTGTCGTGGACGGCGATAGGGTGGTGAGGCCCTCTGACTCACACCAACTCTGCGGCGATGGGATCGACTAGGGCGCGGCCGTGGTGGATAAGTATAAGACGCTCTTTTTCAATGCGGGCCAGTCCTTCATCGGCGAGAGTTAGGGCGCGTTCGCGCGCGGCGGAATCTAGCAAGGCAAGTGGAATTCCCTCGGTGGTGCGGAGGCCGAGGGCGATGCGTTCGAGGCGTCGGGCTTCGGCATCAAGGAATTCGGATTCGCCGGTGGCGTTGCCGATCGATTGGATTTGCGCAACATAACGTGCGGTGTCGGGCACGTTTTTGGAACGGATTCCTTCGAGCGTGGAAACGGCGGATGGCCCGAGGCCGAGATAATCTTCGCCGCGCCAATAGCCTTGGTTGTGCGAGGAATGGCAACCGAGCTTGGCATAGTTCGAGGTTTCGTAATGGTCGAAACCTGCGGATGTTAGGACATCATCTGCCATATGAAAAAACTCCGCGTCGTGATCTTCGTTTTCGCGCATCTCCCCGCGGCGCAGTGATTCGAAGAACGCGGTGTCTTCCTCGTAGGTGAGGTTGTAGGCGGATATGTGATCTGGATCTAACAAAACAGCGTAGCGCAGCGTACTTTCCCAGTCGGCCTTGGATTGCCCGGGGATGGAAAACATCAGGTCGATGTTCACTTGTGGAATTCCGGCAGCGCGGAGAGTGGCGACGGCTTCGGATGCTTGTTCCACCGAGTGTTCGCGGCCGAGGGTTTGCAGGACGTGCGGGGTGAACGATTGAATGCCGAGCGAGACGCGGGTCACGCCGAGATCGCGGAAAAGCCGGGCTTTCTCCACATCAAAGGTGGCGGGATTCGCTTCCAGCGTGACTTCATCGAGTTGCGTGAAATCGATGGTTTCATGCAACGCGGAGAACAAGCGTTTCAGATGGGCCGGCGAGAGCATGCTCGGCGTGCCGCCGCCCAAATAGATCGTGCGTGCTTGTGTGGAAATGCGTTGCCTCGCTTCTTCCGCGAGCGCATCGATGAACTCGCCGATCGGCGTGGCACCCGGTGTATGCTTGTAAAACGAGCAATACGGGCAAACGCGGTGACAAAAGGGAATGTGGAGGTAAAGCAGCACCGTGGGACGAATGGCGATCACTGACCGCAAACGCGGGAAATATAACGTGCGACCGCATCCCGCGTGGCGTCTGCCAGGTCCGCTTCTGGCTTGGCGAAGGGCGGCACAAACCACGGAAACGATCCTAACAAATCGGTGACGACCGCGACTTCACCATCGCAGGTGTGATCCCCGCAGCCGATGCCGATGATCGGCACCGAGAGCGATTCGGAAAGCAGGCGGGCGGTTTCCGGAATGACGGATTCAAAAACGATGGCGCAAACCCCGGCATCGATGAGCGCCTGCGCGCCTTCGCGGATTGCTTCCGCCTGTTCCGGGGTTTTGCCCTTTTTGCGGTATCCGCCTTCTTCAAGCACGCGCTGCGGCAGCATCCCGAGGTGGCCGACGACTGGAATGCCGGCTTCGGTGATAGCACGAACTTTTTCCGCTTGGCGGATTCCGCCTTCGAGTTTCACCGCCTCGGCACCGGCGGAGACGAGTTTGCGGGCGCTTTCCAGCGCCAGCTCCGGCGTGTCGTAGCTGTGGATCGGCAAATCGCCGATGACGAAGGCACGGGGCTTGGCGCGGGCGACCGCCCCCACGTGGTGCAGCATGTGGTCGAGCGTGACGTGGGTGGTGTCCGGAAATCCGAGCACCACCATGCCGAGCGAATCGCCGACAAGCAGGACATCCACGCCGCATTCGTCCAGCAGACGGGCGGTGGGGTAGTCGTAGGCCGTCAGCGCGGTGATTCGGCGGCCGCCTTTGCGGGCCCGCAGGGATTCGGCTTTTTCTTGAGCGGTCACGGGTGGGCGGGGAATGACTGGAAACCAAACAGCCCCCGCTTTGGGGCGGAGGCTGAGTAAAAAAAATGGCGACCCGTAAGGGAGTCGAACCCTTCTTGCCAGGATGAAAACCTGGAGTCCTAACCGATAGACGAACGGGTCGTTGGTCGCGGTGCGGGCGGAAAAGAACCTCACGTCGGCGAGCTTGGCAAGGTTTTTCGGTCAAATTTTTCATAACGAAGGCGATCCGTGACCGTGAGAGTGCATGAATCCACGTAATGACCGACACATGGGAGATCCAGGCATTGCTGTGAATGGTGGCTTGTCAATGCTGGCGGGACTTCTACGCTGGCGCTCTTGTCCGCCGCAAATCACCCGCGGACCCCTTCAACTGCCATGAATACGACTCTTCTAGCCCAAGCCGCCAACGAGGCCCGTGGCCTCTCGATCGATGCCGTCCACGCCTGCAATTCCGGCCATTTGGGCCTTCCTCTCGGTTGTGCCGAAATCGGAGCGGTGCTTTTCGGCGAATCGCT
>CAYRLT010000384.1:0-5299 GCA_964425095.1 uncultured Luteolibacter sp. | reverse complement strand
ATGGCGTATTGGATCGCTGGTGGTTTAACCATTGAAAACCGACGTGCACTTACCCACTAAAAGTTCAGGAGCGCCCAAATTTTTAAGATAGGTTATCCCTTAACTCTCTAATTATATGAGTCTACACGCCCAACTCAGTCCTGAAGCCCTTCAACGTCTACACGCCGATCGCAGAAATTCGACCATTTCTTCAATCACGATCGCCGGCTTAGCTATGGTGCTAGTCGCAGTCTTCCTCGGACTCCTGCTGCTTCCAAGCCTTCCAGAGCCCAAACCCCCTTTCGAATACACCACCGTCACTCTGCCCGTTACGGTCAAGCCAACGCCGCCCAAAATGCCGGTCAACACGCCGAACAAACCGTCCGCTCCGGCACCGACCAACGCCCCGGTGCTTGTCGCTAACACCATGGCTCCCACATCCATCCCCACCACGGAAGCCATAACCGCTACACCTTCCTTGGAATATGGAGCCGGAGACGATTTCGGTGACCGCGATGGGTTCAAGGATGGAACCAACTTCGACAACGTTCCTCCCATCATGAAAAAGCGTTGTTCTGTGCAAGAGCGTATGAAACGCCTGGAGGAAGCCGGCGGCACCCCCGCATGTGAAGAGGCTGTAATCAACTCGCTCAACTGGCTCAAACAAACTCAAAACGCCGACGGTAGTTGGGACAAAGCTCACCCGGTCGCCATGACCGGCCTCGCCATCCTCGCCTACCTCGGCCATTGTGAAACCCCACAATCCACCGAGTTCGGCGATACGGTCTCACGCGGGATCAGTTATCTCGTCAACATCGGACTCAAAAACGACGGCAAGCTCACCAACAAACCCGAAAGCTCGATCCAGTGGGTTTACGACCACGGTATCGCCACGTATGCACTCGCCGAAGCCTACACCTTCTGCAAAAGCATCGGGAAAGAAATTCCGGAGCTTGATAAAGTCACCAAAAAAGCAGGTGAGATCATCATGGACGGCCAAGGTGCAAGCGGCGGATGGGTTTATCGATTCACCCCCACCACCGGCGGCGATAACTCAGTCGGATACTGGCAAATCCAAGCACTCAAAGCCTGCAAACACACCGAATTGTGGCCCGACAGCAAATTCAAAAAGCCTTCCAAAAATGCCCTCGCATGGCTCGACAAAGTCCAAGGCAAAGACGGAGCTGTCGGCTACCGTGAAAGTTCCGCCCAAAGCCCCGGACTCACCGGCGGTGCGGTGCTCGCCTTCCAGATGTGGGACGGGAGTTCCCAAAATGTCAAAAAAGGAGTTAGCTACATCCACAAAACCACGGAGTTCAAATGGGGAACCGCAAGCTCCAACCTCTACTATCACTATTACAACGTCCAAGCCATGATCAACCATGGCGGACCGGAATGGGACCAATACAACACGCTTTTCCGCGACGAGTTGCTCAAAAATCAACAAGCCGACGGCACTTGGACTCAAACCATGACGCACGGCCCCGTCAACAACCACATGGCCACTTGTTTGGCCACGCTCATGCTCGAAGCCTACTACCGATTCCTGCCCGGCACCGGAGCTAAATAAGCGCAAGGAGCTCGATTGTCGGGACTCAATTGATTCAACCGTCTCCGAAATCCATGGAGGCTCGGCCCAACGACTGATTCCAGATCAACCCGCCAAAAGAAACTTCTTAGCAGGAAGTGGTTTTGTCGTTTTTAAAGATGCGGCTCAGCCTGAGGAATTTCTTGTCACGCTGTCTCCGCGGCATGCTTTGAGCCCGTCGAGTTCTGCATACAGCTTGAGGTCGTCCCTTAGTTCTTTAGTGAGCCTTTGAATCAACTCCGCATTCGGCTTGGGCGGCAATCGCTTAGCGCCCCTCAAAAGGCGGGCCATCGACTTCATGAGTGGATCCAGCAGGCGCCCCAGTCCTGAAGTCGGAGTTTTTTGACTGGAAGCGAAGGCCATGCGGCCATGCGGCCATGCGGTAGCTTGTTGGCGGTTTCGTTGCTATGTATCTCGGTGGTTCCGATGTCAAAGGGTCGGAGTTCCAGAAATCTGAAGCACTCGTCCAACAGCGCGCGGGGGTTCCGCGCCAGATCCTCGGTGCGGATCAGCAGGACTTTTTCCGGGCCGAAGATCATTTGGATGAGTGGCACGAAATGGCTGTAGTGGCTTCCTCTTCGATACCATGGATAACATCCGCGTCGATGGATCTCAGGACTGACTGGCGAACGTTTTTCCGCCTCCAGAGCCTGCGCCAATGGCAGTTTCTCCAGACCAATCGCAACCATCCACCGGTAATGGGAAAGCAGGCGCTCGAGTGGGTCTCTCAGGAGCAGGATGATTTTTGGATCAGACAATTCCTGCTTGATCCGCACCAGTGCGGGCTCCCAAGCCGAGTAGGTGGTGCTGGATTCGCCGAAGACCGTCTCATCGCGTGCGCCGTCAAACAATGAGTCATACCATTCCTCACCGCGCGCGCGTTTTTTTGACTTGGAGAAAAAGTGTGGCTCCTTTTCCGAAGACATCCGGATGTCCGGGTGCAGATCTAAATACTGATGCAGGCTGCTGGTTCCACTTTTTCCGAACCCGGCGACGACGAGATTACACTTCATTTTGAAATATGGATGTAACTCAAGACGCTTGGATTTTTAAAGCGGTAAACAAGCTTGCGGCAAGAAATAAAAAGACTGAAGAAAGACCCGCTTTTTAAAAGATCAGTTCAGTCACTTTTCAACGAAGCTGGCTTCGCAAAGTTTGGCGTATGATCCGCCGAGAGCGAGGAGTTCGGCGTGAGTGCCTTGTTCGATGAGTTTTCCGTGGTGAAGAACACAAATGCGGTCGGCTTTCTGGACGGTGGAGAGGCGGTGGGCGATGACAAAGCAGGTGCGGTCTGAGCGCAGGTTTTCAAGCGCTTGTTGGACCAGGCGTTCGGTGGTGTTGTCGAGGGCGGAGGTGGCTTCGTCGAGAAGAAGCAGCGGGGGATTTTTCAACAGCGCGCGGGCGATGGATAGACGTTGTTTCTCGCCGCCGGAAAAGCGGCTGCCGCGCTCTCCTGCGTTGGTATTGAGGCCGTCGGGACTGGCGCGGACGAAGCTGGCGGCGTTGGCGGCTTCGAGGGCGTCCCAGATTTCCTCGTCGGAGGCGTTCTGTCTGGCGAGTTGGAGATTCTCGCGGAGGGTTGTATTGAAGAGAAAGCTTTCCTGGGTGACGTAGCCGAGTTGATCGCGCAGCCATTCTTTGGAAACCCCATCGAGCGGGATCCCGTCGATGAGGATGCGTCCGGCGGTCGGTTCGTAAAAGCGGGTGAGCAGATTGAGGACCGTGGACTTGCCGGCTCCAGTGGCGCCGACGAGGGCGATGGTCTGGCCGGGCAGGGCTTCGAGGGTGAGGCTGTTGATGGTGGGTGCTTCGTCGGAGTATGCGAACGAGACGTTTTCAAACTGGACGTGACCGGTCATCTGCTCGGGGCGGATCCCATCGGTGAGGTTTATTTCATCCGGGGTGTCGATGATTTTGAAAACGCGCTCAGCCGAGACGATGCCGCGGGTGAAGGTTTGTGCGAGAGCGTTGATGCGGGAAATTGGATCGAACAGAAAACCCCAAGCGACGAGGAAAGACACGACCACGCCCGGTTGGATCTGGCCTTGCAAGGCGGACCACGCGCCGAAGGCGACCATCAGGATGATGCCGGACTCGGCGATGAAGGAAACGCCGGGCCAGACGAGCGCTTGGCCGCGCATGACTGACATGGTTTTTTCCCCGACCTTGCGCGAGGCTTTGTCGAAGGTATCGAGGGCTTTCGGCTCCACGGTGTAGGCCTTGATCTGGCGGATGCCGGATAGATTGTCGTGAAGGATGGCATTGAGTGCTGAGGTGGCTTCCGAGGACTCGCGCCACATCGGCTCGGAGCGGCGGCTCCACCAGGTGGTTAGAATGGCGATGAACGGCAGCGGAATGAGCGTAACCAACGTGAGCTGCCACGAGTGCCAAAACATGTAGCCCATGACGATGAGGAACTGGAGCACCGCGGCGATGGCTTGGTCCACGCCCTCGATGATGACGCGGTTGGTGGTGGGCACGTCGTTGGCGACGCGGGACATGATCTCGCCCGATGAGTTTGAGTCGAACCATTTTACCGGCAATCGCTGCAGCTTGTCGTAGAGTTCGACACGGATGAGGTGGGTGAGTTTCAGTTCCAGCGAATTGTTATAATAAGTGCGCAGCGTGAAAATTGCCTGCCGCAGGAGGATCGCGCCGATGCCGATGGCGGCGGTAGGGATGATGAGATCGGGGCGCTTCTTGGCGATGATGACATCGATGAACTGCATGGTGATGCCGGGCAACACCAGCACCAGCACGGTGCAACTGACGGCCATCAGCAACGAGAGTCCGCTCTGCATTGGGAAGCGAAAGGTGTGGCGGAGAATCCGCACGAGAGTGACCATAGGTCATCATTCGCACCGGAGGCGGGCCATGGAAAGAGGGAACTTGCGCGGCGGCAGGGCCGCATATCTGAATTTCCTTTATGACAAAATCGAAACGCGGAGATCCGCTATTGAGCTTCTGTGCGCGTCTGCTTGAATCTGCTTCCCGGCCTGTCGCCGGGAGTCCAAACCACCACCAAATCATGGGAAGAGCTTTTGAATGCCGCCGCCGGGCTAAGGAATCGCGATGGGCCACGATGTCCAAAGTGTTTCCGAAGCTCGCCAAATCGATCACGATGGCCGCGAAAAATGGCGGGCCGGACCCGGAATCGAACGCACCTTTGCGGGTGGCGATCAACAACGCCAAAGCGCAAAACCTCTCGCGGGAAAACATCGAGGCCGCGATCAAGCGTGCGGCCGGCAAGGATGCAGCGGATATTTCCGAAGTGACCTACGAGGGCAAGGGGCCGCATGGATCACAGTTTTTCATCGAGTGTGCGACGGACAATTCGAACCGCTCGGTCACCAACCTCAAAACGATCTTCAACAAGAACGGTTGCCAAATGCTCAACTCCGGGTCGCTGGATTTCATGTTTTCGCGCAAGTCGGTGATCGAGTTTCCGGTGCCCGAAGGCAAAGATTTGGAAGAGCTTGAACTCGCGCTTATCGACGCCGGACTTGAGGAATTATCGGTCGATGATGGCATCGTCTCGGCGATCGGCGATTACACCGCCTTCGCACAGCTTTGCCAAGCGGTCGAAGAGCTTGGCATCACCGCGACCAAATCGAGTTTACAACGTCTGCCGAATCAACCGATCGAACTCACCGAAGAGCAGATGGAAGAGGTGGAAACCATCGTCGATAAGCTTGAGGACGATGATGATGTGCAGGCGGTTTTCACCAACCT
>CAYRLT010000383.1:0-15509 GCA_964425095.1 uncultured Luteolibacter sp. | reverse complement strand
TGCCTGTCCGTCATGCGGCTATTACCGCGACCGTCAGGTCATCGAGGTGGAAGCCCTCTGAGGACGTTCGTGTGATTTTCGATGAATCGCCGTCCGAGGTTTTCTCAGGCGGTGATTTTTCGTATCCAATCCATTACTTGTCTCTGTCGCACCCGTATTTAAAACCCATATGAAAGTCGCCTTGGACGCCATGGGTGGGGATCATGCCCCCGCCGTAAACATCGGAGGAGCCATTGATGCCCTGCGGTATTACCCGAAGTTGGAGCACCTTTATTTAGTGGGTGACCAGGTCATTCTCGAGGCGGAGTGTGCGAAACAAGGACTCGATCTGCGGGACGTCAGGGTTAGCATCGTGCATGCGCCGGAAGTGATCGGCATGGCCGAGCCGGGTGCGAAAACGGTGCGCCGCAAGAAACTTTCATCCATCAGCATTGCGATGGATATGGTCAAGGAAGGCCGGGCGGATGCGTTTGTTTCTGCCGGTAACACTGGAGCAGCGGTGGCTGCGGCAACTTTAAAACTGCGGACTTTGCCCGGAGTGGATCGGGCTGGCATCGCTTCGGCGTTGCCCAACGAATACGGGCTTTGCCACATTCTCGATGCTGGGGCGAATCCCGATGCAAAACCGGAGCACCTCGTGGCCTATGCCGTGATGGGCACGGCGTTTGCCCGCAACGTGCTCGGCGTGAAAAACCCGAAGGTGGGCCTGATGTCCAACGGTGAGGAAGACGAAAAAGGCACGGCATTTACCAAAGAAACCTTCAAGCTGCTCAAACAAACGCCCGGCATTCATTTTGTCGGCAATGTGGAGGGCGGCGATTTGTTTGAAACCGAGCTTGATGTCGTGCTTTGCGACGGATTCGTGGGAAACATCATGCTCAAAACCGTGGAGGCTACGGCCAAGGCGGTTTCCAAGTGGTTGAAAACCGAAATCAAAGGCAATCCGTTGCGTTTATGCGGAGCGGTGCTCGCGCAAGGCGCGTTCAAGGCTCTTAAGGAAAAAAGCAGCTACGAGACTTACGGCGGCAGTCCGCTGCTGGGGGTCAACGGTGTGGTCATCATCGCGCACGGTTCGTCCAGCGCTTTGGCGGTGCGCAATGCCATTCGGGTGGGGGTGGAGACCGTTGAAAACCGGGTGAATCTACGGATTGAGGAAGCGCTTGCGACGATGAGTGTGACGGCGGCGACCACGGAGTGAGCTCCGGTGAAATTCGCGCTTGTGACGGAGGGAACCCGGTTCCACTCTCCCGCCGCATGAGTGAAACGAAATCCGTCATCGACGTCTGCATCGCCGGCACAGGAAGTTATGTTCCGGAGAGGATTCTGACCAATGAGGAACTGGCCGCGAAGGTGGATACCAGTAACGAATGGATTGTAACGCGGACCGGCATCAAGGAGCGCCGGATTGCGGCGGAAGGTCAGTTTACCTCTCACTTGGCGACCAATGCCGCGAGGAATGCGCTGGAACAGGCAGGCCTCGCCGCCGAGGATATTGAATTGATCATCGTGGCGACCATCACGCCGGATACGCCGACTCCCGCGACGGCTTGCCATGTGCAAAAAGCGCTCGGTGCGACCAAGGCCGTGGCTTTCGATATTTCCGCAGCGTGTTCGGGATTTCTCTATGCGATGAAGATTTCCAAGCGCCTTATTTCCGATGGAGCGTTCAAGAATGCTCTGATCATCGGTGCCGAGAAACTTTCGTCTGTGACGAATTGGAGTGATCGCTCGACCTGCGTGCTTTTCGGCGATGGAGCCGGAGCGGCGGTCCTGCGGCGTGCCGAACCCGGTGAGGGATGCATTGTCGCCACCGAAATGGGCACCGACGGCAGTCTAACGCATTTGCTGGAGATTCCCGGTGGAGGAACGGCCTGCCCGATTACCAGCGAGAACGTAAACGACAATCTGCAAACTCTCAGCATGCTGGGCAAAGAGGTTTTCAAGGTGGCGGTTAACCGCATGAAAGAAGCAGCGGAAAAAGTCATTGAGCGCGCCGGATGGCAGCCCGAAGACATCGCCTGCGTGATTCCACATCAGGCGAATCTGCGGATCATCGATGCTATTGCCGACCGTCTTGCCGTGCCTAACGACCGCGTATTTGTGAATCTCCACAAATACGGCAACACCTCGGCGGCCGCTGTGGCGATTGCTCTGGATGAGGCCAACCGGACCGGAGCCTTCAAACGCGGGGACAAGATCGTGCTGGTGGTGTTCGGAGCCGGGTTGACATGGGCGGCGGCGGCGATCGAGTGGTGAGGGCGCGCGGCGGCTGGTTATGGGTTGTTATTGCCAGAATTCGCGTTGCGCTGGAGTGTGGAATGTAGAGTAACCCGGACTGCACCATGGAGCGCTGGCTTCAGCCCAATGCCTTTTAGGATTCGGGTTCGGGATCAGTACCACACCTAGGACGCGGCGCTTTTGCACAAGGGGCGAAACGTGTTCGCCCTGACCATGAAGTGACAATGGAAAGCGCTTCGCTCACTTCATTGGCTTCACATGGGCATCGGCGGACGCGTTCCGCCGCTCCTTGAGGAGCTTCGCTGTTTCAGATGCACTGCTTCGACCTGAATCCTTAAAGTCATTGGGCTTCAGCTGGCGACAGCCTCTGAAGCCAGCGCTCCGTAGCAACAAGGCCAAGTTGCTCGCAGGAAGAGCAAGTGTCTTTTTTCCACCAATAACCAATAACTACTAAATAATAACATTTCCAACTACTCTCTCGCCTTCGGATCGAAGATTGCCCAGCGGTGAAAACTCATGTTTTCAAACCATACGCCATCGCTGGGAGTTGATGTCCAAATGTGAACTTTGCCCCAAGTTGGATCGGCCTCGATCCATTGGTGATTCCCGAGAAAAACCACTACATGGCCACCGTCGCTGCGGACGGCGAGGTCGCCGGGAATGAGTTTCGATTCGTCGGCTTCCCACAATGGTCTTGATAGACCGAGAGAGTGGGTGGCTCCGCGATAGGACTGGCTCATCGCGAGGGCGCTGGAATCGTGCCACCAGTGATCCAGCCATGATCGGAAGGCGAAGCCATTGGCGTGTTTCCAACCCTCGGACCACAGGGTGTCGCGGAGTGCCCGCCGGGGTAGGCCCGAGCAATCGATTCCGAGGGAGGATTCTCCACCCCAGACGTAGCGGGTTCCATCAAAGGTGCGCATCCGGGCTACGTAATCCGCCCGCAACTGGTTTTGATCGATGGTTTTTTTCGGCAGGGCGAGCAGCAACAGGGCGAGCACGGGAATGGCGGCGAGAAAGATCGCGATTTTTTTGGCGCGCCCGGCCATGAGGAACAGTCCGCACCATGCCAGCACGGTGCCTGAGAAAAACCCGGCTTGAAACAAGCGGCTATGGATCGGGCTTGCGGCGCATGCCGCTGCCAGGGTGATGCCTGAAATCACCATTGCGCGCTTGATTCTGATAGAAAAATTCATGTCCCACCATCTCTTTGCGGGAGCTTGGGTGTCGAGGGCATTCGATGCATTCACGTGTTTTTCACGTGATCTTCGATTGGTGGGAGAGAATCGCGGGGTATTTGCCGATCATGCGTGGATTCATGGGCAGGGACGGCTTTGCCTTCGGCCATGCGATTTGCGCTACGCGTCGCATCATGCCGCCTGCGCGGCCGGGGCATTCCGAGCCGTCCGCGTGCATGCGGGGTGAATGATGAAGCGCGGAGGCTCTGGGTCATTCTCGGTTCATGCGCAGGACCGCCCGGAGGATCGGTCCCTGCCTTCATTCACATTTCATTCGCGGGACCACCTGAGGATCGGTTCTTGCCATGGCGTCATCACATTTTCGCGAATACCAAACCGGTGCGCGATGGGCTGTAGATTTTCATGATGCCATCCGCATCGACCGGGCAGGGGATGGAGGGATCGAGGCGGTTGTGGCCGCCGAATTCCGGGGCGTCGGTATCGAGTATGAGTTCGCGGGCTGCCGAGCCGGGCACGCGGATTGGATAGCCGCAGGGCGATTCGCTGACTGAGAAGTTGAAGACAAAGATGAAATTCCCGCGTTCGGCGACGAGGATTTTTGGGCCGTGATCGATGTGGAGGACTTGTGCGGGCGGGGTGGCTAACAGATTTGTCTTGCGGGCGAAGTCCATCAGTTCGCGATCGAATCCCGCGAGCCATTGGTATTTCAGCTCGGGATTTTCCACCAGCGACCATTGGCGACGGCAATAATGATAGGACCAATCGTTGCCCTCGCGGGGGAAATCGAGCCATTCTGGGTGGCCGAATTCGTTGCCCATGAAATTGAGCCAGCCCTCGCCGCCGAGCACGAGTGTGACGAGGCGGATGAGTTTGTGCAGAGCGATGCCGCGTTCGATAACTGGATGCGGATCTTCCTTGGCCATGTGCCAATACATTTCCTGATCCATCAGCCAGAAGGCTAAGGTTTTGTCGCCGACGAGTGCTTGGTCATGGCTTTCCGCGTAGGCGATGGTGGCTTCGCCGTGGCGGCGGTTGGCGAGCACGCTCCACAGGTCGTCAAGATTCCAATCTTCATCGCGGCTGTGTTTGAGGAGTTTGATCCAATAATCCGGGATGCCCATGGCGAGGCGGTGGGTGAATCCGACGCCGCCTTCGGTGAGCGGACGACAGAGACCCGGCATGCCGGACATGTCCTCGGCAATGGCGATGGCGCCGGGTTTCATGTCCTGGATGAGCTTGGCGGCTAGTTGCAAATAGAGGATCGCGTCCTCATCGGCATCGCTGCCGAAGTAGTCGTCATAACTGCCGAAAGATTTATTGCCGCGCGAGTGATAGAGCATCGAGGTGACGCCATCGAAGCGGAAGCCATCGAAGCGGAATTCTTCGAGCCAGTAGCGGACGTTGGAGAGGAGAAACTGCCGGACTTCCGCGCGGCCGTAGTCGAAGCATTTGGAATCCCAAGCTGGGTGTTCGCCGCGGTCGCCATCGTGGAAATACTGGTTTCCAGAGCCGTCGAAATCGTTGAGTCCCTCGGAGAGGTTTTTCACTGCATGCGAATGGACGATGTCCAACAAGACCGCGAGGCCGAGGCCGTGGGCGGTATCGATGAGGAATTTTAAATCCTCCGGGGTTCCTAAGCGCGAGCAGGGGGCGAAAAACGACGACACGTGATAACCAAACGAGCCATAATACGGATGCTCTTGGACGGCCATGAGTTGCACCGTGTTGTAGCCCGCCTTGGCGATGCGCGGCAGGACGGATTCCGCGAATTCTCGGTAAGTGTGGACGCGTGCTTCTTCGCCGCCCATGCCGACGTGGCTTTCGTAAATCAAGGGTGCGCCGAGCGAAGCGGGATCGAATTGATGTTTCCAGACATAGGGCACCGGTGGCGCCCAGATTTGTCCGCTGTAGTCACGGGTCGTCGGGTCTTGGACGGCGCGGCGGATGCAGGCTGGGATTCGGTCACGGCGTGATCCATCCGCGCCGATGATGTGGAGTTTTACTTGTTGTCCGTGCTGCAGGGCATCGTGTGGCAGGGTGAGTTCCCAGACTCCGCCGGGCAGTGATTTTAGGGGATGAGTTTCGCGCTGCCAGTCGTTGAAATCGCCGATCAGTGAGATGGCCTGCGCTTGGGGAGCCCATTCGCGGACGGTCCATTGTTGAGTGGACGCATGAAAATGAATGCCGGCGTATTTGTGGCCGGTGGCGTGTGCGGCGAGTGTTCGCGAGTGTTCCTCGATGGCCGTTAGTTCCTGAGAGAATCGCGTCATCCGGCGCTCGATGGCCGCTTGATGAGGCTCCAGCCACGGATCATCCACCACGAGTTTGGGTATCTCGGTCATTGCGGACGAAGATGCCTCATCGGTTACCAACCGAAAAGCTAAATCTGCATGTTATGGCTCGAACTCGATCTGATAGGCGATGTGGTCGAGTTGCTTGGCGGTGACGCCGGTTTTTTGATCGAAATCGACCAAGCGCACGCGCCAGCGGTAGGTGCGGGATCCATCCGGGTTTTCATCGACCGTGTGTTTGCCGGTCCATCCGAGTGGGGTTGGCGGTTTTTCCTTTTGGGTGATCGATTTGATCCGGCGGGTGGTGGTCAGC
The DNA here is from genome assembly GCA_964425095.1 of uncultured Luteolibacter sp. Taxonomy (GTDB): domain Bacteria; phylum Verrucomicrobiota; class Verrucomicrobiia; order Verrucomicrobiales; family Akkermansiaceae; genus Luteolibacter. The sequence goes on along the minus strand of CAYRLT010000383.1, from coordinate 9,468 downwards.
TCGGCATTGGTGAAGATTTCTTCTTGGTCGTATTCATCGCGGCACCAGTGACGGTGGGGGTAGGTGCCAAGCCCGCGGAGAACGTAGAGCGGCTTGTCGGCCCATTTTTTCCAATCTTCGGGCACGCGGATTTGCACTTTCCACCAAGTTGCGGGGGCGTGGACGGTGACGGTGTCGTCTTTGAGCAGGGACTTTGCGGACGCGGAGCGGGGCGGCGAGGGCAGGTGGGGCTTGAACGCCGGGTCACCGAAGAGTGTGCGGATGTGGAGTTGATAGTGATCGGAACCACCATTGGATTGATCCGTTTCGAGAACGAGCGATGCCTTGCTGTTTTGTGCGCGGCGGTGGGCATCGCCAATGCTTGCGCCAGTGAAGATCGCATTCCAGAACTCGGCCCGTTGTTGTTCCTGCTGGGCGATGCCGGGTCGGGTTTGGCCGCAGAAGCTGATGGCACCGTTGCGCAGGAAGCGGGAAATGACCGAACGGAATTCCGGCTCATAATCGAGAGTGCCGGTCAGACAACCGCCCGACTCGATGACGGTTGGAGCGAGCAAGACACTGGATTCCATGTCATAGGTTTGTCCGATATCCTTCCACCAAGAGTGGGCCATGTGGGTCATGAATGCGACGCGGGTGAGCGGTGAGTCCTGACTGAAGGATTGCGAGCGTTTACCTTTTTGGTTGTTGTTTTTGGATGGTGGTTCGATCCATGTGAGGTCCTTTTCATCGTGGTATGCCGTGGCATCGAGTCCGACGTTTTCGAAGCCTCCGCCCATCGTGTTTTCCCACCGGGCCTGGCCGGCTCTGGAGCTCCATGCGGGGTCCAGTAAGGCATCGTAGGTGATGGTTCTGCTGGCGTGGAGACTGGCGAAAGTCGCGTTTTCAGCAATGATCCGTCCCACCGCGATTTCGGAAAACAAATCGTTGTCGGTATTGGCGTAAGGAAGGTCCGATGTGAGGTCCCCGCCTCCGTGTGTTAGAATCGCATGGGGGATCGAGTCTGGAAATCCGACGAGGCAGAGGTAACGCGGAATACCGGTTGCGGCATAGAGTTTGCGGAGTGGCGCGATGATGTCTTCTGCGCTTCCTGTGGTGACCGAGCCGTCGCATTTGCTTTCATGTCTTACGCCGAAATCGAGGGTGCGGGTTTTACCAAGTAGGGAGGCGACGCCGTTATGCTTCAGTGGTCCTTCTCCGGGGCCTTCAAAGGCTCCGTTGCCATCGAGGTCGAGATAAAGGTATCGGTCTTTGTCAGATGTGCCGAAGCTGAGGACGAACGGGATTTTGCCTTCCGGGAGGTCGATGGTGCCTGCATGGGGTGGTTTTTTGCCGGTTGGAATTCCCTTGGGGAGATTTCCCTTGATCGGAGTGCCGTTGAAGGGGAGGCGCCAGCGGATGTCGTTATCGAAGGGGACGACCATTCCGTCGTGGGCGGCGGCGAGGATCGGGGCTGCGAGCGAGAGTTTGCGGATTGTGGTGCTGGTGCGGTCGCGGGTGTTGACCAGCGCCAGGTAAGGAGTGTCGAGTCCTTGTTTTTTCAGCCATGCCAAGAGGCTTTCGACATCCGGTAATTCAGTGGCATTCAGGCCTGCGGGTGCCTTGCCGACGAATATCTTTTCCTGCGCATCGAGATGACGGATGGCAGCGGTTGTTTTTTCGGAAATGCCATTATCACTGCAAAAGAGCAGGGGGACGCGAAGGCGTGCGGCCAAGGTAGAGGCCATCAGGGCAGAGGCGTAATCGTCTTCGCGGCACAACACCACACGCTGGCTCTTGCTCCAGAATTTTTCCGCGAGAGCGGTTGCGGCATGGTCGGCGGATGAGCATGGCAGATCGAGGTATTTGCCGAGGAGTGGGGCTGGGGTGAGCGGTTTGGCACCCAAGTGGCAGGTGTCGGAAGGCTTGAGGCGGCGGAGGTAATCATCCACTTCGCGGGGGATCTGGCCCGTTTCATCGAGTAAGATGAGCGCGCCATTGCCTTGGTTGACCATGCGCGAGGCGGGCACTGCGGCGAGGAAGGCGAAATCCTGCCAGCATGCTTCGGCGGGCTGCGTAACGAATAGGACCGTTGGTCGGGGAGGCGTTGGTGCGCCAAAAGCGGAGGAGGTCGGCAGAGCCAGGGTGATGATGGGGAGCGCGAGTTTGACGAAGTGATTCATGCGGGACTGGGACGATGATGCGTTACGCGGGCAATCGCGGTCGTCTGTCATGGGGGAGTGCCATGGGGGAGTGCCATGGGGGAGATCGAAAGCATCTAGGCTGGCGACGATTTTTTTACCACTGAGGCACAGAGGTAAGAGGAGGTCACAGAGAAGATTTTAGCGATTTTGTTCTGGGTCTCTGGGGTTGGAAGAACGCCGTGAGGTCCGCATGGCTCAGCGGGGATGATGATCCCGAACTCCGGGCTTGGATCATGGACGAGGATCCGTAGTTTCTCCGGCATGTCATCGGCCATCGCCTTGGATCTGCTTATTATTGGGGTTTATTTCGCCATCATCGTGGGGATTGGCGTGCATTTCAGCAGGCGGAAAGCAAACGTTGCGGACTTTGCGTTGGGCGGGCGATCGATCCCATGGTGGGCGGTTTTGGCCTCGATCTTGGCCTCCGAAATCAGCGCGGGCACGTTTTTCGGGACACCGGGCGAGGGGTTTCGTTTGAGAAATTACACGTATGCGCAGCTCATGGTCGGCTACTTGCTGGCGCGCTTGGTGGTGAGCGCAGTGTTCATTCCCGCATATTACAAACACAACGTGGTGAGCATTTACGAGTTTCTCGAAATGCGTTTCGGCCCGCGCAGTCGGAGGATTGCGAGCATGTTGTTTCTGCTCACGCGCTCGTTGGCGAGTGGGTCGAGATTGTGGGTGCCCACCTTGTTGCTGGTCGTGATTTGGAACCGGATGAACCCGGAAAATCCGTTGGGGAATTGGCAGCAATTCTGGTTCACGGGGGCGGCGTTGGTGGTGATCAGCCTGCTGACGGCGGCCTACACGGCCGTGGGCGGGATCAAGGCGGTGATTTGGACGGACGTTTTGCAAATTGCGGTGTTATTTGGGGCGCTGGGGTTTTCGGTCTGGTATTTGTTAGGGCATATCCCGGGTGGCTGGGAGGGCGCAAAATCGCATCTTACCGGCTCACATGATCTCGTGCTCTGGCAATGGGAGGGTGATGTTCCGGCGGATACGACGTGGGGAAAAATCAAAAGTGTTTTGGAGACTGAATTCACCGTTTGGGCGGCTTTCTTTGGTTCACTGTTTGTGACGCTGGCCACTCACGGTACCGACCAGGACATGGTGCAGCGGATGCTCACCGCGAAAAATAAGCGCCAGAGTGCCGTGGCCACGATCCTATCAGGATTGGCCGACATCCCCGTCACCTTCGCCGTGCTGACCATCGGGATTTTGCTATCCGTTTATTATGGCCATGTCGTGAATGATCCCGCGTTGCCGATGGCGGCAGGCAAGCCGGACAGCACGCGGATTTTTCCATACTTTGTGATTGATGTCATGCCGGGCGGCCTGCGGGGCTTGGTGATTGCCGGCGTGCTGGCCACCACGATGGGCTCGTTGGGCACGGCGATGAATTCCTTGGCCACGAGTTATTCCCGGGATTTCCATTTTCGTTGGTTCAAGACACCGGATGATGATGCGGCGCGCGTGCGCATCATCAAGCTTGCGACGCTCGGTTTCACCTTGGTGTTGATCTTCGTCGGACTCGCCACCGCATTTGTCAAAGCCCACAACCCGGGGCTCAGTATCATCGGAATCATCCTGGGGAGTTTTGGCTACACCTACGGGTCCTTGCTGGGGGTGTTCATCGTCGCGCTGTTCACCCGCACGCGCGGCAGTGATTTTGGAAACCCGATTGCCATGGTGGCGGGCGTCATTGCCGTCGCGGTCCTCAGCAATCTGCCCAACGACCTGAGCGAGATGATCATCGGGACCGATCTTTACCAAAATCCCGCGTGGATGCCGGTGATCGAGTTTCCTTGGCGGATCATGGCGGGCACCTTGGTCACGGTGGCGGTGGCATTGGGTTTCAAAACCCACTCGGTTTCAACGGCCAAGCAAGGCTGAATGGTGTGCGCTCGTCCGCGGTAATTGCGCTCATGCGTGCTCACGACAGGATCTCCGCTTTTCGTTTCGTCGATAAAATTTTAATGTCGTTGTTGTCGCAATGCGACTTGTTCGTTTTCAATAAGATGCGCCATTGCTGACATCAAACTGAAGAAAATGGTTTGGAAAAACGAAGCAAATCAGGGGTCAAGTTTTTTAAAAAAACAAACCGTGGAACCCTTGTGGAATCGGGCAAAAAATCGCATATCGTTAGAGCGGGTGAAAAAGATTTTCCCAGCGCCGTCAGAATGCGCAGAATTTTTTCGCACCGCATTCCGCCACCTGGTGGGGATTGGGTTCGGGCGGTAGTTTTAAAATTTTCAAAGCAGATCAATTTACGACAATGGAATCAGTGGAGGCGGCAAGACATGAGATGATGGAGGCGGAGGAGATTTCCTTGAAGGGCTCCGAGGGATGGGCGGGGGTTTGCGATGTTTTGCGAAAGAGTGTTGGCGAGGATTCATTTCAGCGGTGGTTTCGCGCGGCAGATTGGGCCGGCCACGAGGATGGTGTGGGGAGAGTGACCGTTCCCGGCGAAATTCATCAAGTGTGGGTGGAAACGAACTACCTGCCAGAACTGACGGTGGCGGTGAATGAAATTTTCAGTGAGGTGCGCGAGGTGCGGGTCATCATCGGTGATGCTCCGGAAACCGTGCCGACACACTCTAACGGTCACTCGAAGCGTGGCGCGGCACCGGCCAAGATCGGCAAGGCCGCCAGCCTCGAAGGCGAGGCGCTGGAGCGCCGGATCAAGAGCTCGGGATTGAACCCCGCGAACACGTTCGCCAGCTTCGTGGTGGGCGTGAACAGCCAGTTTGCGCATGCGGCTTGCGAGGCGGTGGCGAAGAAAACCGGCATTGGCTACAATCCGCTTTTCATCCATGGCGGTCCCGGCCTTGGCAAGACCCACCTGATGCAGGCGATCGGTCAGGAAATTCTGCGCAGTCGGCCTGGTTCGCGGGTGGTTTATCTGACCTGCGAGAAATTCACCAACGAGTTCATCGATTCCGTGCGTCGTGGAGATCTTGAGAAATTCCGCCGTCGTTACCGGAGTAGCGATGTGCTGCTGATTGACGACGTGCAGTTTCTCGCGGGCAAGGAGCGCTCGCAGGAGGAGTTTTTTCACACCTTCAACACCTTGTTGGATGGCCGCAACCAAGTCGTTTTGACCTGCGACCGTCCCGCCTGCGAGATCAAGAGCTTCGAGCCCCGCCTCGTCTCGCGTTTCGAATGCGGCCTGACCGTCGAAATGCAGCCGCCGCAAATGGAGACCCGCCTCGCCATCCTGCGGAAAAAATCCGCCGACTGGAAAGTGAAGGTGGATGAATCGATTCTGTTGTTCCTGGCCGAGAAAATCCGCACCAACGTGCGGCGTCTCGAGGGAGCCCTGATGCGGGTGGCGACATACGCCTCGCTCGCCGGCGAGGGCGTGACGGTGGAGAAAGTGGAGCATTTACTGCGCGACTTGATCCGCGAGGAAGCCAGTCGCCAGGTCAGCATCGACGCCATTCAGAAAGCGGTGGCCGAGCATTTCGACGTTCGCCTGGCGGATATGACCAGCCGCCGCCGTCCTGCGAGCATCGCCTATCCGCGGCAAATCGCCATGTTTCTGAGCCGCTCGCTCACGAAAGGCTCGCTGATGGAAATCGGTGAGGCATTCGGCGGCCGCGATCACGGCACTGTGATCCATGCCTGCAAGAAAATCGCCGGGCAGATGGACGACGAATCCGGTCTCCGGGACACCTTGGCCCGGATTGAGTCTCAGTTGCGCCGTTGATTCTGAGTCAACTGTGAGATTCTTCACAGAAGTTCACAGAAGTCTTGCCAATGGGCACTGAAAGCGGAAACTGCTCCGCGTTCAACCACCCGGTTACCATCCATGAAGTTCCGTATTTCCAAGGAAGCATTTCTCGACGGCCTGCAAAAGGTTCAGCACGTGGTCAGTTCACGTACGACCCTGCCGATTCTTTCCAACGTCTTGCTCGTTGCCAAAGATGGCCGCTTGCAGTTCACCACCACTGACCTTGACGTCGGGATCACGGGGTCCGTTGAGGCTCAGATCGAGAAAGAAGGGGCCACCACGCTGCCCGCCAAACGCCTCGTGAGCATCGTCCGCGAACTTCCGTCAAGTGAAGTGGAGGTTTCCGTCGATTCGAAAAACCATGCGTCGATCCGCAGTGGTCCGTCATTTTTCAAAATTATCGGTCTCGGTGAGGCGGAATTCCCACCGCTGCCGGATTTCGCCAATGCCAAGGAGTTCAAGATCCCGCAGAATGTCTTGCGCGATGGCCTGAAGAAAACCTCCTACGCCATTTCCACCGATGAGACGCGCTACGTACTCAACGGGATTTTCACCTCGTTCCGCGATGGGAAAATGACGCTGGTCGCCACCGATGGTCGCCGCTTGGCGATGGTCGATGCCGATCTGGAATTCCCCGCCTCCCACGAAACCGACGTGATCATCCCGTCCAAGGCCGTGCAAGAACTCCAGCGTCTGCTCGGCGACGCCGGCGATGTGATCGTCAAACTCAGCGATAGCCAAATTTCCTTCTCCATCGGCGACAGCCTGCTTTGCAGCAAGCTCATCGAAGGCAACTATCCGAATTACCGCCAAGTCATTCCCGGCGACAGCAACGAGCGGGTGGTCATCTCCCGCGAGGCGCTGCTTGAAACCGTCCGCCGCGTTTCCTTGCTGTCCTCGGACAAGTCGAACTCGGTGAAACTCGTCTTCAGCGAAAACCGCATCGAAGTCACTGCCAACTCGCCGGATGTCGGTGAAGCGCAGGAATCGATGGATGTGATTTATCAGGGGCCGCCGATGCAAATCGCCTTCAACCCCGAGTTCCTCCAAGCCCCACTCCGCGCCCTTGACAGCGACGACGTCTATCTTGACCTCATCGATGAAATGAGCCCCGGCGTGCTGCGCATCGAAGGCACTTTCCTCTACGTGCTCATGCCGATGCGCGTAACGAACTAAAGTAGTCCAGGACTTCAGTCCGTTCTGGATGAATCAGGCGCAGGCCACGCCGCATCGCTCAACTCGAAGCCTGCTTTCCCATGGCGACGAAAAAACCGAGCAAAGAACTTCCCGGCGGTTGTGTATCCCTGTTCGGGTTGCCGTTTCTCGCAGGTGGCATCGTGACCTCGTGGCTGTATTTCTCCGGTTACACGGATTACATGAAAGGCCGGGGATGGGAAGAAGTGCCGTGCTGGATCGAATCCGCAAGTCTGGAAAACCACAGTGACAGCGACGGCTCCAGCTACAAAGCCATCGCCACCTACCACTACGAATACGCCGGACAAACTTGGAAGGGCGATCGGGTTTCCTTGTATAAGGCTGCCGACAACATCGGCGATTTCCAACAGAACGCGCACCGCGAGCTCTCGCGATACGTGATGAAAAAATCCGCCGCGACCGAAGCGGCGAAGCCCGAGGATGCCACCAAGGCGTTTCATTGTTATGTAAACCCGGATAATCCCTCCGAGGCGGTGCTTTATCGCACGTTGCGCTGGGAGATGCAGTCGTTCATGGCCTTGTTTGCCCTAACGTTTCCCGCGGTGGGGGCGGGCTTGGTGTTCGGCGGCTGGATCGGTTTGGGTGTCCAAAAACGGGAAACCGCACTTAAGGAGCAGTATCCTGACGAGCCATGGAAATGGAAATTGCAATGGGCGGAGTCCGCGATCCCCGAAACCCGCACGGTTTGGGGCAAAGTCCTGCACCTCTACACATTTTGGTCCGCCCTGGTCGTTTTTCCGTTGGTCTTCGCCACCGTATCCAGCGGCGTGTTCCAACAGAGCGCAAGCGCATCGCTGGTAATGATTTTTCCCGTGCTCTGGTGCATTCCCGCATGGTTTTCTGGAAAATTTCTCCGCCATCGCATCGCGGTGGGCACCACACGTTTCGAGTTGGCCGACGGGGCCGCGTCACCCGGCGGCCTGCTGCGCGGCTCGGTATGGTTGGAAAGACCGCCGCCGATGGACAAGAGCGGAGAAGTTCATCTGATCTGTGAAAGACTCACCACGCGCAAGAGCGGTGATGGAGACTCAACCTCCACCGAGAAAATCTGGAGCCAGCAGACGACCGTGCAGGCGGACTCCATCACGCGGGATGTTTCCGGATTCCGCATTCCGGTGAGTATAGCCTTGCCTGCAGATGCTCCACAAAGCGCGCCCACGGATCAGGATCCCATTCGGCATGTCTGGAAGCTGCGGTTTATGGTGCCGGATACGGCGATTGATTCGGTGTTCGAGATTCCGGTTTTTCACACCGGCCGGACTCCGTTGCCTGTGGAGATTTCAAAAATCCCGGTGGGTTCGATTCTGGACGGGACATCGGCGGATCTACCGTCGCTTCTCGCCGCTCGACGCATTGTTGCGGAATTTTCCGCAGACGGCACGCCCACATCACTCGTCTGTCCTGCGGGAAGAAACCGCACGCTGATTTTCTTCCTGTTATTCTTCAACATCATTTGGACGGGGGCGGCGGTGTTGCTCATCGTGCAACACGCGCCTTTGCTCTTCCGCATGGTCTGGCCAGTCAGTGCGGCGGCGATCTGGCTCTCGATCGTCTGGCAGATTCTTCACAAACGCGCGGTGACCCTCGGCCCCGATGGTATGGAAGTGCGCAATCAGCTAGGACCGTTCATCCACACGCGGAATTTCGAAAAATCGCAGATTCTCGGTTTCAGCCATGACACCAACCTGAGCAACAACACCACGAGTTACTATCGGGTGCGGCTCGAGAGCGTGATTGGCAAAAAGACCACCGTCGTGGACAACATCACCGAATCCACCACCGCGGAGGTTCTTGCTAATCGGTTGGATGCTTGGAAAAAATCCGGTTGAACTCAGGAGGTCCCCCTCGTCAGGAAATGCGGTCCATCAGGCCTCATTGGAGTCAGACCTTGCTCCTTCACATTTGGTTTGTGAGCGATCATTTCCGCAGGTTGGTCATGTGTGCCAGGATCCTTGATCCCATTCGATTACGGAAGAGCCTTGAAATATCCGCGACGGGCCGCAATCATCCGCGTCCTCATGTCGAAGAAAACCTTTATCGCAGTGGACTTGGGTGCTGGAAGTGGCCGCGTGATCGCAGCCATCACGGATTCCTCGAAAATCGTTCTCGAAGAATTGCACCGCTTCGACAACCCGGGCACGGATCTGCCCGGTGGATCGTTTTGGAACAGCATCGGGCTATACAGCGAGATTCTCGAAGGACTGCGCCGCGCGGTGGAGCGCCATGGCGACTCGATCATTTCGATCGGCATCGATACCTGGGGCTGCGATTTCGGGTTGCTGGGTCCCGATGGCGGTTTGTTAGGTTTGCCCCACCAATATCGCGACCCGCGTTTCAATG